>CAMGRA010000134.1 GCA_946061345.1 uncultured Clostridia bacterium
CCACTTGCCCTCCTGTTCCCACGCGATCTCCAGCGCCGCTTCCTCCGTGTCCGCCTGAATGGGCTTGGTCACGCAGCACAGCTCGCCGGAGATGTCGCAGTAAAAACGGAAGACCATGTTGCCTCCCGAGTCGGCAACGACCCGATAGGCTGCCGTTTTCTTCGCCTGCTCCATCCGCATTCCTCCCTTCTTTTTCTCATTTCGTCTTGTAAAGCTGTCGCGGAATATGCTACAATGGAAGCGCTAAAGCGGCGACCGCTTCCCCCCATGTACGGTGACGAGCGGTCTTTAGGTTGGAGCGAAGCTCCAACCTAAAGGGGTACCCCTTTAACGATTCTCTGTTCCTTTGACGGGGGCCGATCGGCGATTTCGCCTCCCCGTCTGCCTGTTTTGTACCATAGATTTAAAATCTTGTCATACCCTAAAACCTCGATTTAGGGTAGACGGACGAAAAAATATTTTCAAAAATCACCGGAAAACAGCGTTTTCGCGGACAAGTGTTTGTGTATGGAGGACACAGCGATGAAAAAGCAAGGTTACGCCATTCTCATGGCTTTCATCCTGGTATTTGCCCTGACGGGCTGCGGGAACAAGTCCCTGCTCTCGGCCAAGGAGCCGGTGGAGCTGACGATGTGGCACGTATACGGCGAGCAGGCCGGTTCCCCGATGGACACGCTGGTGGAGGAATTCAACCGCACCGAGGGGAAGGAGAAGGGCGTCCGCGTCAAGGTGACGGAGCTGAGCAGCGCCGCGAAGATCGGCGGCTTTCTGTTAGAGACACAGAGGGATTCCGCGCAGGAGATGCCGGACCTCTTCACCTGCCACATCGGGGACGCCATCGCCCTGGGCGAGGATAATCTGCTGGACTGGAATGACTATTTCACGGAGAAGGAGCAGAGTGAATTTGTGTCCGGTTTCCTTGCCGACGGCGAGGCGGATGGCAAACTGCTGGTGTTCCCCCTGTCCAAATCCACGCAGCTGCTCATGCTCAACGGCACGGGCTTTGCCCGCTTTTCCGCCGCCACCGGCGTGACCTATGACGATCTCTCCACCTGGGAGGGATTCTATGACGCCGCCGGGAAGTTCTATGACTGGTCGAACGGCACGGAGCCTTTCTGCGCCATGGACTATCCCATCCGCGCCGTGGAATTGAACGCGCTGGAGCATGGGGCAGAGGATTTTTACACGAAAGACGGCTGGTATGACTTCGACAACGCCGTTTTTAAGGAGAGCTGGATGCAGTTTGCCCGCGCGCTGGCCCAGGGGCATATCGTGGTGTCCGACCTCTATTCCAATACCCAGGTCATGACCGGCGAGGTGCTCTCCGGCCTTGGCTCCTCCGCGGCAATTCTCTATTATAATGATACCGTGACCTATGAGGACGGCCATAGCGAGCCGATGGACCTGCAGGTGGTCCCCATGCCCATGACAGCGGGGGCGGAGCCTCTGATGACCCAGGCGGGCGTGGGCCTGTGCGCCTACAAGACCACTGAGCAGAAGGCGGAGGCCGCCAGCCTGTTCGCCCATTGGCTGACGGAGAAGCAGCGCAATCTGGACTTCGTGACCTCCACCGGCTATATGCCGGTGCGGAACGGGGCCTTTGATTCCATTGACGAAGTAGAATTTGCCGATCAGGGCTATGCCAATCTCTACGCCGCCCTCAAGACCATGCAGGAAACCTATACCCCGCTGGCTGAAGTGCGCTTCAACGATTACTACTCCAAGGTCCATGCCTTGTATGACGGCCTGCGGCAGATGCAGCAGGAGCTGCCCCAGCGGGCCGCTGCCGGTGAGGATGTGGAGACGCTGGCGGAGGAGACCTGGGCGCTGTTCCGCTCCATCCACTGAATCACTTTTCCGTAACTTTCCATCAAGGCAGGTGAAGACCCCATGCAGGTATCGTCCTATCTGAAAAACGCACGGCGCTCCATGCGGCATAAGCTCATCGGCTACATGATCGTGCTGGCGGTGCTGCTGGTCGCAGCGCTCTATGCGGGACTCACCCTGTTTGGCCGGTTGAGCAGTCCCAAGGCCGAGATCAAAAAGGCGCTGGATCTCCAGATGGAGGTCTTTCAGAACGATATGGAATCCCTGTGGCACAATGTCTCCGTTATGAGCATCCTTCTATCCGAGGATATGACCGCGCTGCTGGAGGATACGCTGCGGCAGCAGGGCATCTCCTTTGAGGAGCTGGACGGGAATGTGGAGGCGACCAAAGCGGTGGAGGACGCCATGCTGGAGCCGCTGAGCCAGTATGTCCGGCAGGCGGACTGCTCCGGCGCGTTCGTTGTTTTGGAGAGCTCCATGAGTGACGGGGATACAGCGGATGCCCGCAGCGGCCTCTATGTGCAAAGGGCAAACGCGGGGCGCGTGACCAATAACCTGCTGCTGTTCCGGGGCATCGCCAGCGTGGGCAAAGCACACAATGTCATGCCGCACCGGAAGTGGGCGCAGGAATTCCATATTGGGCAGTTTCCCAATTACGCGGAGCATACCATGCAGGCTGCCGCCCCGATTGCCGATTCCCGCCGCACCACAGACCTTGTCACCCTGCCGGGAACCTCGGAAAAGGCGGTTTTGCTGACGATCCCCATGATCGGGGCAGACGGCACGGTCTATGGAATGTGTGGTTTCGCCATCAACCAGTCCTTCTTTTCCGCGCGCTATGACCAGCCCTCCAACCTCAGCCGCCTCGCCTGTCTGCTGACCACGGAGAGCGGCGATACCTTAGACGCGGGAGCTGCCCTGATGACCTATACGGAGGAAGGCTTCTGCTATGTCCCTCCCGAAGTTCTCACCGTTAAGCCGATGAGCAGCGGTTTGGTGTCCCTGAACGGCGACGGTTTTTCTTTTGTCGGCATGGTGAAAAGCCTTACCGCGGCAAAGGGCGATGGGACGCCCCACACGCTGGCGGTGCTGATCCCGAAAGAAGATTACAATCTCGCTGTTGCCAAAAATATGATGCAGACGGTGTTGCTTTCGGCGCTGCTGCTGTTCTGCGCCGTCGTTTGCTGTCTGTATCTGGCGCGCCGGTATCTTGCTCCGGTGCATCGGGATCTGGAGCGGCTGCGGGACGAGGACCGCGGCGGCGAGCAGATGGCGTTTTCGGACTTTGAACCGATCTCCGCCACGCTGCAGGCGCAGGATCGGGAGAATGAGAAGATCATCACCACGCTGGAACAGGAAAAGCAGACTGTGCAGGAGCAGGCCGTGCAGCTTTTGGATAAGAATGAAGAGCTGCAAGGGCAGTTTGAAGCGGCGCAGGCCGACGCCCAGCGGCTGGCCTACTTCCGGAAATCCGAGATCGATCCGGCGACCTATGAGATGTTCCTGGTGGGCTATGATATGCTGACGCCGACGGAACG
>CAMGRA010000135.1 GCA_946061345.1 uncultured Clostridia bacterium
GGTAGAGCAGTACCTCCTCGTCGCGGACGCTGAAAAAACCCACCGAGAAGAAAAGACGGTCTTCGCTGAGGGCATAGCGGGTAAAGCTCAGGGGCATACCCCAAAAGCGTTTGCGGTCTTTCCAGATGTACATATCTCCATGAAAACCCATAGCGGTGCCTCCCATTTCTGTGATACCTCAATATTAGAAGATATCGCAAACAATGTCAATATGGAAAAGACAAAATGATGAAAATATGATACAATTCGGATGTAAGAAGGAAACATGAGAAAAAGGAGGCGTTTGGATGATACGCATTTTGATCGTTGAGGACGAGAAGCCCATTGCCAATCTGATCGACTGGAATCTGACCGATTGCGGCTACCAGTGCGTCAGCGTCAATGACGGCATCGCGGCGGCGGATCTGCTGGAGGAGGAGAGCTTTGACCTGATACTGCTGGATATCATGCTGCCGGGCGCCGACGGCTACGAGCTTCTGGAGCAGATACGGCCCACCGGGACCCCTGTGATCTTTATCACCGCCAAGGGCGGTGTGGAGGACCGCGTCCGAGGCCTGCGTGCGGGCGCCGACGATTATCTGGTCAAGCCCTTTGAGATCGTGGAGCTGATCGCCCGGGTGGAAAGCGTCCTCCGCCGGGCGGGAAAAGGGGAGGAACGCTATGAGATCGGCAACGTGGTCATTGAGCCGAAGTCCATGCTGGTGACCCGGGACGGCGTTCCCGTTATGCTGACCCACAAGGAATATGAGCTGCTGCTGCTTTTTGTGCGCAATAAAAATATCGCCCTCTTCCGTGACACGATCTATGAGCGGGTCTGGGGAACGGAGCTGCCCTGCGATACCCGCACGGTGGACCTGCACGTGCAGCGCCTGCGGAAGAAACTGGATTGGAAGGACCGTCTGGTCGCCATCTACAAGGTGGGCTACCGTCTGGAGGTGGAGCCTTGAAATTTTCCCGAAAGATGATCCTCTGCGTCACCTTTCTGCTGGCCATGGCCCTCTCTGTCAGCGGCTATGTGATGGTGCGCCGGACGATGGACGTCAGGCTGGCCCAGGAGACCGCCGACTCCCAGCGGGATATGCAGGTGTTCAGCGTCATGCTCCAGAGTCTGACAGACAGCAGCCTTAGCTTTCAGACCGAGAGCGTCGCCCAGGCGGCATCACGGCTTTTGACGGAGAACCCCGCCTTTCAGACCAGCAGCTTCGGCATTTGGAACGGAGAGGGCGCGCTGCTTGCCCAAACCGGTACCATGCCCAAGCAGTGGAGCCCGCCGAAAACCCTAATGGAGATCGAAACGAGCTACTTTGAGCAGGGCGAAAAGACCTACTTGCTCAGTGCCCAATCCGTGCGGCTCCAGGGCACGGAGCTGTATGTCGCCTGCAGCCGGGATGTGACCTCGGTATTTACCGACGCAAAGGACTATTTGAATCTTTACCAGCTCATCATGGCGGCGATTTTGGTGGTGTGCGTCGGCCTGACCACGGCCTTTACCCTGGTCCTGACGCGGCCCATTCGCCGCATTTCCAGAACGGCCCGACAGCTTTCCCAGGGCCGCTATGAAAAGCGGGTCAAGGTGGACGGCGACGATGAATTGCAGCTTCTGGCCCGGGATTTCAACGCTATGGCCGATTCACTGCAAAAGAAAATGGACGAGCTTTCTGACGCACTGCAGCGGCAGAAGGATTTCACCGCAGGCTTTGCCCATGAGCTGAAAACGCCCCTGACCGCGGTCATCGGCTATGCCGACACCCTGCGCAGCAGGGAACTGCCGCGCCCGCGCCAGCTCCAGGCAGCGGACTATATCTTCCGTGAGGGCAAGCGCCTGGAGGCCATGTCCTTTGCGCTGCTGGACCTGTTCGCCCTGGAGAGGAAAGCACCGGAGTTTTCCATGATCCCCGTCACGGAGCTGGTCCGGCAGACGGCAGAAAGCTGCGCCTATTTGCTCCAGCGTGACGACATTGCGCTGGAGCGCCGGGTGCAGGAGGCAACGCTGTATGTGTCGCCGGAGCTGCTCAAGACCTTGCTTTACAATTTGATCGACAACGCGCGCAAGGCCTCCAAGCGGGGAGGAAGCATCCTGCTGACCGGCGCAAGGACCGAGAGCGGCTACCGCCTCAGCGTCCGCGACCGGGGCTGCGGCATGGAGCCGGCGGAGCTGACGCGGATCACCGAGGCATTTTACATGGTGGACAAGGCACGGGCCAGAGGACAGGGCGGCGCGGGACTTGGCCTTGCCCTGTGTCAGAAGATCGCCGAGGTCCACCATGGGCATCTGGAATTCCGCAGCGCGCCCGGCGAGGGCACGGTGGCCATACTGCTTTTGGAAGGAGGTGCCGCACAATGAAACGTATCCTATTGACGGTGCTGCTGATCCTGTGCCTGGCTGCGGCATTTCTGGTGCCGCGCATGGCGCTGTCTGCCGGGGCCGAGGCCATCAAGGACACGGTCAGCACTGCCCAGCCGCTGACCTCCTCTCAGGACGGCGAGGTCTCTGTGATGAAGAACCTGATGCTTTTGGCGGACCCGGATACGCAGAAGATCAGTATGGGCGAGCTGGAAACGGACCAGGCGGCGGTGCTGGATGCCTTCTCGGCGGAGGTGGAAACGCTGTACGAACTGGGTGCTATCACCGGCTCCATGCTGGCGTGCTTTGTTCCGGAAGGACTCGGCGCAATTGAGAGATGGTTCTGCCTCGATATGACAACGGGCGAGAGCAGTCAAGTCTATACTGTTTATGCGCAATACGGCGACCATGGCCTGTATGACCCGGTCAGCGGCAAGATATTGGCGCTTTCCTGGACCCATGATTCCGAACCGATGTACTGGGAGACAAAGAATCTGCGGGATGTGTCCATTGAGGAGAACTACCGGAAGCAGATCGCCGCCTGGGCGGAATACTATGGTCTGGAGAGCGGCAACGATCAGGTCCTGAATGGTAATGTGGATCTGAACAACGTGCATAGTTATAACGGAGGAGACGCAGAATGTCTGGTGGCCGGGAGCATGACGGACGGAGAGAACACCGTCGGCATAATGCTCTCTGTCCAGTATTACGTTGACGGCCTTGCATGGAGCCCGGCATCCATGGATGCCCTGTCTGTGGCGGCAGATGCCCTGGAGGCTCCGTAATATTGCAACGAGAACGTGCAGCAGTTCGCCGTAGGGCGCGCCGACCCCGGCGCGCCGTGCAGAACGATCAACCGGATACAGACCTGTTGGCTTTTCCTGTCTGCCGCTTCGCGGACGGCACACCGAGTCGGTGCGCCCTACGATCTGCATACAGTTTTATTATCGCGTATTACAATTCTGATACAAAACCGATGACCTTGTGATACAAACAATGGCTATCCTCTTTTCAAACAG
>CAMGRA010000136.1 GCA_946061345.1 uncultured Clostridia bacterium
GACGCGTCGTTCTGCGGAATGAGGGAAAAGCTGGGCAGACGCAGATGTCCCTTGCTTTCAAAGAAGGACAGGAACATCTCGCGCAGTTCGTTTACGCCGTATTTTTTCGTTGCCATGGGAAATCCTCCGAATAAAAAAATATACCCCACCCCAAAAATAGGGGCGAGGTCAATCGCGGTACCACCCTAATTATCGCGTAAAGCGATATCTTGGTCATCCGGTAACGGGGATGGACCGTCCTGCTCATCGCAGGCTGCTCGGAAGTGGCTGTCTGCGGTCCCGGCGATGGGGCTTCCACCCTTTCCCCATTCGCTGACGCCGTTTGCGCAGATTGGCTTCCTCAACGCATATTTCGCATTATATACGGTTATTTTAGCAAAACCGCCACGCTTTGTCAACCATTTTCTCCGTTATTCGTAGATCCCCACGGTCAGGGCGAGGCGGTTTTTCCGCGTCTCGCCGTGGACGGTCAGAATACGCAGCTTGCCGTTGCCCCGCAGGGACAGCTCGTCCCCCTCCGATAGGCAGCGGTCGGGCTTGAGGCAGGTCAGACTATTGATGCAGGCGCGGCCCCCGCTGATAGCCTCCGATGTGCTGCCGCGGCTGAGATGAAAAGCCGCCGAAAGCACCGCGTCCAGCCGCAGGGATGCAACAGTCACCCGCTGCTGTCTCAGTTTCTGGGGCGTTTTTTCGGCCTCGGAAAGCGGAATTTGCTCCAGATGCAGGTAGAATCTTCCCGCCCGGGTCAGATTGTCCGTCAGATACCGGGCCATCTCGGACAGGACGAAGATGTCGCAGGTCTTTCCGTGGAGGCAGATATCCCCCACCACGTCCCGCCGGATGCCGGCACCCATCAAAGCCCCCAGCAGGTCCCGGTGGGTCAGGGCATCTTCCTCATAAAAGCTTGCCCGCAGGCAGGCGATCGGCCCGTCGGCGAAGAAGTCCTCCGCCGTCAGGTAGTCGGGAAGCCAGAAGGCCACGGCACGTTCCGCGTCCTCGATCCCTCCATAGAATCTGCACTCCGGCAGCAGCTTGTGCGCCAAGGCCTGCTCCCTCGGTGAGAGAAAGGAGGTCGAGGCGGGAATGTCCCGCTGCTGCGCCCGCTCCATGCGTTCGCACAGGCGGGTCAGCAGCAGGCGTTCCTCCTCGCTCTCGGCCGTGGCGGCGATCTGTTTGTTCCGGTCCATGGCCTCAGCCGTTTAGGGCGCGGATGGTCACGTCACCACTGGCAGTGCTGAATTCATAGTCGGCGCTGCCACTGCCGCAGATATAGCTGTCCTTCCTGCTGTTGCCGGAGAAACCCTCCACATTCAGGCCGCCGGAGGCGCTGTCCAGCTCGGCGGTGAACTGGGAATCAGCGGGGATGGTGATGTCCGCACGGCCGCTGGCGCTGTCCATGTCGATCTTGACAGGCGTCACCGAGGACACCACCGTCAGATCGCCGCTGGCGCTGTCAAAGCTGATGCTCTCCACCTGTCCGTTCAGGTTCGCTCTGCCCGAGGCGGTGTCCATTTCAAATTTTCCTGCGTTGGACGAATCCAGTTCGAGACTGCCGCTGGCGCTGTCAAACTCCACAGAATTAAAGGTACACTGATAGACCTCCATGTCGCCGGAAGCGGAATCGACGTCGATCCGATCAGCATGAATATCGCGCAGGGACATTTCAGCACTGGCCACATCCAGCTCGATCAATTCGTACTGTTCCTCGGGCAGCAGGATCTCCAGGTTTTTTTCCTTGTTGAAGCCGATATTGACGAGGCCGCTCTTGCGTTCATGGATGTGCAGGATGCCGTTTTCCACCCGGTAGCGCAGGCGGTTGCTTTCGTTGTCCTGCGCAGTTTCACGGACGATTATGTCTTTGCCGTCATGCGTCTTGATGTCAATATTGCCGGATGACCAGTCAATATCCAGCCCACGGATCTCCTCCGTCAGCCGCAACTCACCGCTGGCGTCGCAGACAGTATAGTTCTTGTCGC
Organism: uncultured Clostridia bacterium; assembly: GCA_946061345.1. Taxonomy (GTDB): domain Bacteria; phylum Bacillota; class Clostridia; order Oscillospirales; family Oscillospiraceae; genus JAZOXB01. Next base: position 1,977 of record CAMGRA010000136.1, read on the forward strand.
TGCTGCCCCCAAGGCTGATCACGGGAGCGCCGTCCAAACCGATAGCCCAGACCAGAGCGCCTGCCAGCAGCAGGACAACGAGAGTACAGAGTATGATTTTAACAACAGGTTTCATCGTAATTCTCCTTTTTTATAGTTCAAAAATGCCGTTGATCACACCGCCAAGTGCCGCTCCCATGGGAAACAGCAGCCAGGTCGCGTACCACGCGCCGGTGCAAACGGTAAGCATCAGATAGAGGGCGGTAATAACAGCCCAGGATATGCCGACGGTCAGCTTTTTTGCGCCGCCGGGCTGCTTTTGGAACATCAGAACCGCGCCGCGGATAATATCGGCCACCGCACCGGCCATGGGGAAGACCAGCCATGCAAGAGGCCAGCCCCAAAATACGCCGAGGGCGCAGAAGGTGCCTACCACGCAGATCCAGTAGACGGGAGCCAGGATGCTGCTGAGCTTAGAGGAAGTCTTTTCCTCCGTTTCTTCCTGCACGGCGGCAGTCCGGGCCGAAGCCTTTTTCCCGGTGCGGTTAGCAGAGTAGACCACCAACGCCGTGGCAGCCGCCGCGATCAGGAACATCAGGCTGACGCCGACGGCCTCTCCTGCCTTGCCGCCCAAAAGGCCATCAAAAAGGATGGTGGGCGTGACGCAGACAACATAGAGGGCAATGCCCAGAGCGCGCAGACGCTTTCTCTTTTTGGTCTTGGCCGTCACATTTGCGCTGAGGAGCAAATAGGTCGCCAGCGCCGCCAGCACAAACATCAGGCAGACGCCGACCGTCTCCGCCACGCCGCCAAAGGCTTCCGTGAGGATAACGGGAATGACGCAGCAGACATACAGGGCAATGGCGATGACCCGGCGGAAGATCACATCGGGCTTATTGGCGCCCAACGGCTCCAGCAGCTCATCAATATCTCCGATGCCCGCGACCGCCGCGTCAAAGGCCGCCTGTTCCGGCTGCCCTGCCGCCACTTCCTCGTCAAAGCGGTCCAGGGTGTTGAGCAGGATCTCATCATGCAGGTCCCGTGCCTGCGGATTCTTCGGTGCCTGTGCAAACAGATCATTGACATATGCAATCAGTTTTTTACGCATGTTCATGCCTCCGTTTCGATCAGTTTTTCGAGAATGGCTTTGGTCTCCTCCCACAGGGCAAGCTGCTCGCGGTAGGCAGCGCGTCCGCCGGGCGTGATGCGGTAATAGCGGCGGCGCGCACCGGTGGCCTCCCCTCCCCAGTAGGATTCGATGTGTCCGGCCTCCTCCAGGCGGCGAAAGGCCGTGTAGAGGGTGGCTTCCTTCAATTCATAACGGTTATCGGAGATCTGACGGACGACCTTGTTGATCTCGTAGCCGTAGCTGTCGCGGTGCATGAG
>CAMGRA010000137.1 GCA_946061345.1 uncultured Clostridia bacterium
TCTCCCCCAGTCTTTTTGCTACGCAAAAATCCAGCCCCCTCGTCAGAGGGGGCCTCTGCGTGTCGAAAAACTATTTCGACACGCTGTATCACCGGCACGGCCGGTGGTAATGATTCTGCCAAAAAATTGCCGGATATGACACCGTGGGAGCGGACAGAATAATTCCGGGGTGATGCAGTATGGGTAAATTGGAGTTGCCTCTCGGCTTCGGCATGGCGCTTGCTCAGAATGAAGCGGCCATGCAGCGCTTTGAGGCCATGACCACAGCGGAAAAGGAAGCCGTTATCCGCAGAACAAGGGACGTGACCTCCCGGCGTGAAATGCAGGCGCTGGTCAACAGCCTGCTGTCCTGAGGGCTTCCTTGCAGGGCGGAGTTCCGGCTCCGCCCTGCAAGCACTATGGCACGTTCTGCCTGTTCCGTTACCCGGCGCGCTTGGGCAGACGGATGGTCAGAACGATCTCGTTTTCCGTCTCCTCCTGACGGCTCTGGACCTCCAGGCCTGCGCCGCGCACCAGCTCCAGAGAATGGTTGACGCTGTTGAGAAACAGCCGGACGTCACGCACGATGAGCTTGCGCATCCCGCGTTTCGGCTCCTTTGCCCGCTGTTTTTCCAGATAAGCGTCGATGTAGGCCTCGGTTTTCGCCACATTGAGCTGCTGCTTCACCACCGCTTCCAGCACCTCCAGCCGCTCCTCCTCGGTTTGCAGCTTCAGCAGAGCGCGGGCATGGCGCTCGGAAAGGTGATTCTGCCGAAGCTGTTCCAGCACCTTGGGGCTCAGACGCAGGAGCCGCAGCTTGTTGGCCACGGCACTTTGGCTCTTCCCCACACGCAGCGCCGCCTGCTCCTGATTCAGGCCGTACAGGTGCATCAGCCGCGACAGCCCCTCCGCCTCCTCGATATAATCCAGATCCCGCCGCTGCAAATTCTCCACCAGCGCCACCATGCCCGACTGCTCCGCGTCCACCGTCAGCAAAATGCAGGGCACCTCCGTACATCCGGCCAGCTTTGCCGCCCGCAGACGGCGTTCTCCCGCCACCAGCTCATACTCCCCCATACGCCGCCGCACCGTCAGCGGCTGCAGGATCCCATACTGCTCGATGCTGGCTGCCAGCTCCCGCAGGCCCTCCGGGTCGAAAATTTTCCGCGGCTGTGACGGATTCGGGCGGATCTGGCGGATGGGCAGGTAAAGGATCCGTCCGCTGTCCAGCAGACCTCGGCTTTTTCGCATCGTCTCCTCCTCCTTTGTACATTTTCCCCACTCATATTTTACGCAAAACCACTGCGAAATTCCGCGAAAGGACGGCCCTCGACCACAAGAAATTGCGGTTATTTTTTCCTAAGGCCACAACATCTTGGGAAATACGTGGGAAATAGGCAATTTGCACGTCCCGGGTCGAAAAAAGGCGGGACCGCCCTTGTGAAATCCCGGTTTTTTCGGTATAATAAACCTATATGGGAGGAAGATGCGAATGGAACTGAAGCTGTTGGCCGTGGGCGACGTGGTCGCCGACAGCGGCCTGAACTATCTGAAGCAGCGCCTGCGGGGCCTGAAACGGGAGCATCAGATCGACTTTTGTGTCGTCAACGGCGAAAATGCCTCGGTTTTGGGCATGACGCCCCGGCAGGCGGAGGAGATCTTCGATGCCGGTGCCGACGTCATCACCATGGGCAACCACACCTGGGGCCGCCGGGAGCTGGTCCCCTATTTAGAGGACAACCGCCGCGTGCTGCGTCCGGCCAATCTGCCGCCCCAGCAGCCGGGACGGGGCTGGGGTGTTTTTGAAACCCGCCTGGGCGATGTGGCGGTCATCGACCTCATCGGCCGCTGCGGCATGGATTACACCCCGGACAATCCCTTTTTGCAGGTGGAAAAAATACTGAAAAACATCCGGACCCGGCTGATCTTTGTGGAGCTTCACGCCGAGGCCACCTCGGAAAAGCTGGCAATGGGCTGGATGCTCGACGGCCGTGTCAGCGCTGTCTGGGGCACCCACACCCATGTGCAGACCGGCGATGAGCGCCTCTTGCCCGGCGGCACGGGCTATCTGACGGACCTGGGCATGACCGGCCCCCGGGACAGCGTTCTCGGCATCCGGCCGGAGCTGTCGGTGAAAAAATTCCGGGGCGACCTGACGGGCCGCTATGAGCCTGCCCCCGGTGCCTGCCAGCTGAACGGCTGTATCTTCACCGTCGACGCGATAAGCGGCCGCTGCACCGCCGTGGAAAGGGTGGCGGTCCATGATTAAAATTTTTCACGGGGCGGACTTCCATCTGGATTCCGCCTTTTCCGCCCTGTCAGCCGAGCAGGCGGCTCAGCGCCGTCAGGAGCAGCGTTCGGCGCTGGAGCAGCTTGCGGCGCTCTGCGACGGCTGCGACCTGGTCCTTCTGGCGGGGGACCTCTTTGACAGCGCCCATATTTACCGCGACACCCTGGATGCCCTGAAGCGGTTTTTCGCCGCCGTGAAGGCGGAGATCTTCATCGCGCCCGGCAACCATGATTTTGTCAGCGGCGGTTCGCCCTATCTGGCGGAAAACTGGGGCGAAAATGTCCATATTTTTACCAAACCGGCCATCGAGCGGATTCATTTGGAGCGGCTGCACTGCGATGTCTACGGCGCGGCCTTCACCGCGCGGGAAATGCCGCCGCTTCTGGAAAACTTCCGCGCATCCGACCCGGACGCCTTGAACCTGATGGTGCTCCATGGCGAGCTGCAGGCAAATTCCGTCTACAACGCCGTCACGCCCGACCAGATCGAAAGCTCCGGCCTGGATTATCTGGCCCTGGGCCATGTCCATCTGGGACAGGCGCGGCAGTTCGGCGGGACGCTCTGCGCCTGGCCCGGCTGCCTGATGGGCCGTGGCTTTGACGAGTGCGGGCAGAAGGGCGTTTTGTATGTGGAGGCAGAAAAAAGTGCCTGCCGCGCCGAATTTGTCCCCGTTCTGACCCGAAAATATGAGATTCTGAAGGTCCCGGCGGGAGACGATCCTCTGCGCTCCGTCCGGGAGGCTATGCCGGAGAGCGCGGCACAAGACTGCCTCCGCGTCATTCTCACCGGCGAGGCAGAGAGCATCAACCTGCCCGCTCTGGAGGAGGCCCTGGGCGGCTGCTGCTACAGCCTTTCCCTGCGCGACGCCACCGTTCCCAAGCAGGAGCTGTGGGCGGCCTGCGGCAGCGACACCCTGCGGGGGCAATTCCTGCGCAACCTCAAGGAGCGCTATGACTGCTCCGGCGAGGAGGAACGGCGGAAGATCGTCCTGGCTGCCCAGCTGGTGACGGCCCTGATGGACGGAAGGGAGGCGCCGCTGTGATCATCAAAAAAAT
>CAMGRA010000138.1 GCA_946061345.1 uncultured Clostridia bacterium
CCCGGAAAACATTCTGCGCGTGGTGATGGGAGAAAAAATCGGAACAGTTGTTAAGGAGGAACAATAATATGTCAGTCGACTTCAAAGAATTCAACCGCAAAATGGACAAGACCCTGGAGATCCTGCAGGAGGATTTCGGTGCCATTCGTGCAGGCCGTGCCAACGCCCGCGTCCTGGACCGCATTACCGTTGAGTATTACGGCGTGGACACGCCCGTCGGTCAGGTGGGCACGATCTCATCTCCCGATGCCCGCACGCTGGTCATCCAGCCCTGGGACGGCAGCCTCCTGAAGAAGATCGAAAAGGCCATCCAGGCCTCCGACCTGGGCATTAACCCCCAGAACGACGGCAGAGTCATCCGTCTGGTCTTCCCCCAGCTGACGGAGGAACGCCGTAAGGAGCTGGCCAAGCAGGTGCGCAAATACGGCGAGGACGCCAAGGTTGCCGTCCGCAATGTCCGCCGTGACGCCATGGACTACGTCAAGAAGCTCAAAAAGGACTCGGAGATCACCGAGGACGACCAGAAAAAGGCCGAAAAGGACCTGCAGGAGCTGACCGACAAGTATATCAAGAAGGTCGACGAGGCCTGCGGCGTCAAGGAAAAGGAACTCATGGAGCTTTAAGGAACCTCTGAACAGATCATCTGCGGCGCCCGGCGGATCTTTTGCCCCAGCTTTTTGGTTGGAAATCTTGAAATACACAAAGTGTTCCCGCGATTTTCAAGCCTCAATTTGTGACAAAATCTCTCGCTGACCGCTCTTGCGGATTTATTCAGAGCTTCCTTGATTCTGCGGATGGGGCGGCGCTCAGCCGCCCATTCGCATATTTGGAGAAACGTTATGCTGTTTCGGAAACAAAAAACGCCTGCAGACCGCCCCGTGCCGACCCACATCGCCATCGTCATGGACGGCAACGGGCGCTGGGCGAGAAAGCGCGGTATGCCCCGCCAGGCCGGTCACAAGGTCGGCGCGGAGGCATTCCGCACCATCGCCAACTACGCCAAGGCCATCGGCCTGAAATATCTGACGGTCTACACCTTTTCCACCGAGAACTGGAAACGATCGGAGGAAGAGGTCAACGCCATCATGGATCTGCTGGAAAAATACCTGCGGGAAATTCTGCGGGATATGGACAAGAACCAGGTGCGCTTCTGCTTTTTCGGCGATATGAGCCGCCTGTCTCCCCAACTGCAGGAGGAGGCCCGTCTTGCCGCCGGGGAATCGAAGAAGTATTCCGGCGTCCAGGTCAATTTCTGCCTGAACTACGGCGGCAGAGCGGAGATCGTCCGCGCCGCCCAAAAGTTCGCCAGGGATTGCGTGGAGGGAAAGTGCCGCCCCGAGGAACTGACCCAGGAACGGTTTTCTGATCTGATGTATTCCGCAGGCGTTCCCGACCCGGAGCTGGTCATCCGTCCCGGCGGGGAGCTGCGCACGTCAAATTTCCTGTTATGGCAGAGCGCCTACGCGGAATATTATTTTACCGATGTTCTGTGGCCGGATTTCGGCCCGAAGGATCTGGAAAAGGCGATCGCCGCCTATAATGGGCGCAATCGCCGCTTTGGAGGTGCAAAATAATGCTGGTGAGAATTTTAGCCGCCGCAGTGGGACTGCCTCTGCTGCTGGCCATCGTATTGCTCCTGCCGCCCATCGGCACGGCGGTTCTGTTCGCTCTTGCCTGCATGATCGGTGCCTACGAAATGCTCTGGCGCACGGGCATCTGCAAGCACAAGCGCATCGTGGCCGAGACCGCCCTTATGTCGGCAGCGGTGGTGATGTGGTCGTGGCTGCTGGCCTGCCAGGCGGTCAGTACCCGCACCCTGTGGCTGTCTGCCCTCATCGGCCTGTTTGTCCATTCCTCGGTGCTGTTCTGCGAGCTTCTGGCCGGACACACGGAGCTGAAGTTCACTTCCGTCTGCGCCGCCCTGTTCAGCGGCATCGTCTACCCGTTCCTCATCGGCGCACTGGTGCGCCTGCGGGGCATGGACGGCGGGAAATTCTATATCATTGTGGCATTTCTGATCTCCATGGTCGCCGACAGCGGCGCGTATTTTGTGGGCAGAGCCTGCGGAAAGCATAAGCTGGCGCCGGTGGTCAGCCCGAAAAAGACTGTGGAGGGCGCGATCGGCGGCGTGATCGTCAACATCCTGGGTATGGTGCTCTACACCCTGCTCCTCAATAAGTGCTTCGGCTTTACCCAGGTGAACTACCTCTACGCCGCTGTCTACGGCCTGGTGGGTGCCTTTGGCTCTATGCTGGGCGACCTGACCCTCTCAGTGGTCAAGCGCCAGGTGGGCATCAAGGACTACGGCAACCTGATTCCCGGCCATGGCGGCATTCTGGACCGCTTTGACAGCACCATGATCTGCGCGCCCATTGCGGAGATACTGGTCATGCTCATTCCTTTTGCGGTAAAGTGATATGACGAATTATTTAACTATTCTCGGCAGCACCGGCTCCATCGGACGTCAGACTCTGGAGGTCGTGGAGCAGCTGCCGGAGATCAAGGTCGTTGCCCTGACGGCAGGCTCCAATGTTGCGCGTATGGCCCGGCAGTGCCGCGCCTTTCACCCGGAGCTGGCAGTCATGGCGACGGAAGCGGCGGCAGAGGAACTGAAAAACGCCCTGACAGGGGAGAATATCCGCGTCCTGTGGGGCATGGAGGGCCTGATTGCTGCCGCCGAATATGAAAAGGCCGATACGGTGGTCACCGCCGTGGTGGGCATGATGGGTCTGCGTCCGACGCTGGCCGCCATCCAAAAGAAAAAACGCATTGCTCTGGCAAACAAGGAGACTTTGGTCTGCGCCGGAGAGCTGGTCATGGCTGCGGCTGCCCAATACGGCGCGCAGATCGTGCCGGTGGACTCGGAGCATTCGGCCATTTTCCAGTGCCTCATGGGAAACCGGGACCGCAATGAGATCCGGCGGCTGATCCTGACCTGCTCCGGCGGACCTTTCTTTGGAAAGACCCGGGAGGAGCTGCAGAACGTCACCAAGGCCGACGCCCTGCGCCATCCCAACTGGAAAATGGGGAATAAGATCACCATCGACTGCGCTACCCTGATGAACAAGGGTCTGGAGGTCATCGAGGCCATGCGGCTCTATGCTCTGCCCCTTCAGCAGGTGGACGTGGTCATCCACCGCCAGAGCATTGTCCACTCCCTGGTGGAATTCCGCGACGGCGCGGTACTGGCTCAGTTGGGAACGCCGGATATGCGGGTCCCCATCCGTCTGGCCCTGACCTATCCCCACCGGGCGGAGAATCCTGCCGCGCCGCTGGATCTGCTGACCTGCGGGCCTTTGACCTTTGACGCGCCG
>CAMGRA010000139.1 GCA_946061345.1 uncultured Clostridia bacterium
CGGTACGGCGTTGAAAACCGATTGAAATGAATATTTTAATCGGTTTTTAGTATCAGAATCAGAGCCAGCCGAGGATGGAAGCCAGGTTGAACTCGTTGAAGACGGCGACGGCCACCAGAGATACCGTGGACATGATCTTGATGAAAATATCCAGGCAGGGGCCGACGGTATCCTTCAGCGGATCGCCGACGGTGTCACCGACGACGGCGGCCTCATGAGCAGGCGTTCCCTTGCCGCTGCCTTCAATGGCACCGGTTTCAATATACTTTTTGCCATTGTCCCAGGCACCGCCTGCGTTGCCGGTGAAGATGGCCAGCATGATGGAGCAGATGGTGGAGCCGATGAGCAGGCCTCCGACAAACTGCGCGCCGAAGAGGAAGCCGCAGCCGACAGGCACGATGATGGCAAGCAAAGACGGAACCTTCATTTCGCCGATGGCACCCTTGGAGGAGATCTCAATGCAGGTCTTATAGTCGGGCTTTTCCTTGCCGGTGAGGATGCCGGGGATCTCACGGAATTGGCGGCGGACCTCGTCGACCATTTTCCTTGCGGCCTTGGCAACCGCCTCAATGAGCATGCCGGAAAACAGGAACGGCAGCGCGCCGCCGACGATAGCACCGGCCAGGGTCCAGGGGTTGATCAGGTTCAGAATCAGCTCGGCACCCGCCTCCTGGTAGGAATAGAGGTAGGAGATCATCAGCGCCAAAGCTGCCAGAGCCCCGGAACCGATGGCAAAGCCCTTGCCGATGGCTGCGGTGGTGTTGCCGACGGAGTCCAGGGTGTCAGTGATCTGACGCACCTCAGGCTCCAACTGGGACATTTCTGCGATACCGCCGGCGTTGTCAGAGATGGGTCCGTAGGTATCCACGGAGACGGTGGCGGTGACAAAGGACAGCATACCCATGGCGGCCATGGCGACACCGTACATGCCGGAGACGTTATAAGCCACCACGATGCCCAGACCCAGGATGATGCAGGGCAGCATACAGGACTTCATGCCCAGCGCCATGCCCTGCGTGATGGTCAGCGCCGGTCCCTCCAGAGAGGCTCTGGCCAAACGCCTGGTGGGATTGTAGTCAGCAGAGGTATAGAACTCTGCAAACATACCAATTACTACGCCGGAGACGATGCCGACGGCGGCAGCGATCCAGGGGGAGAAGAAGCCTGCGGCAAAGCCCAGTGCGTCCTTCATCATGGCACCGTCGCTCTTGCCGAAGAGCAGATAGGACGCGCCCAGTCCCAGCAGAACCGTCAGGGCCGCGGAAACATATGTCGCGCCGTTGAGGTCCTTGTGGGGGTTCCTGGACATTTTTCTCTTAAAGAGCAGCGTTGCGATGCCAACGCTGCAGGCGATCAGGCCGACTGCCGCGAAAATAAGCGGGAACAGAATACATCTGCCCAGCAGCTCCTTGGTCATGCCCAGAGACAGCGCCGAAGAACGCAGGAACATATGATAGGCCAGAATAATACCGGAAGAAATGGCACCTACATAGCTTTCCAGCAGGTCAGAGCCAAGGCCGGCCACGTCGCCCACGTTATCACCCACATTGTCAGCAATGGTAGCCGGGTTGCGGGGATCGTCCTCGGGGATGTGCGCCTCGGTCTTGCCCACCAGGTCAGCGCCCATGTCCGCTGCCTTGGTGTAGATACCGCCGCCGACACGATTGAACATGGCAACCATGGAGCAGCCCAGAGCATAGCCGGAGAGGGTCATGGTAAAGGGGATGAACTTCAGGCCGATCAGGTTTTCAACCGCCGCCTCGGTGACATCCAACTGCTTCATGCCGACGCCGAAGATCATATAGACCGAAAACAGGCCCAGCATTGCAAAGCCGCCGACGCACAGGCCCATGACGGAACCACCGCGAAAAGCGACCTTGACGGTCTTACCGATATCCTTGGTCTCCCGCGCGCGGTTTGACACGCGCACATTGGCGAAAGTAGCGATCTTCATGCCCACATAGCCGGCGGAGGCGGACATAACGGCGCCGATGATGAGCGCCACCGCAGCGTGCCAGGTGGTCACAATTGCCAGGATCACGGCCACAATGAGGACGACAATGAACAGTACCCGATACTCGTAATTGATGAACGCGTTTGCGCCGACGCGAATGGCAGAGGCGATCTCGCTCATCCGCTGGGTGCCCTCCGGCATCTTTTTCACGCCGAAGAAGTTGAACGCGGCGAACGCCAACGCCAACATGGCGGCAAAGATGACCAGTACAATTAGAACATCCATGTTCTTCTGACCTCTCTTTTCAAAATTTGATGGATCAAACATCCACCAATTACCATTCTACTGTCTGGATTGCAAGTTTTCAAGGGGGAAACCGGAAAAATATACAAAAATTTTGCGCACATCGGGGCCTTTTCTGAGCAAAGCAGGCACCGCTGTGCGCAAATTATCTTTTAACATTCAACAACTATAGACGTTGACTTTCTATGGATGCTCCTCCGTGCGGACAGCGGAGATGCAGCCGTCATCTGCCAGCCTGCCCAGCATGGTTTGCAGGCGTTTTTCACCGTGACGCCCGGAAAAATCCGCCTTCAGCGTGATGACAGAGAGCGCGTCTGAGGCAGGCTCCACCTGCAGGGCGCTGAAGCGAACCTCCAATTCCCCTGCCAGACTGTAAAGCAGATTCAAACTGTGGGCGACATCGCAGCACTCAACGCGCAGATGGTAGACCAACTGCCGTGACAGGATCAGCCTCTTCTGGAGCCATTCAAAGAACACCAGAATGATCATCATGCACACCATTCCGGCACCCGCCAGGAGATACTGTCCCGCACCGGCGGCAATTCCCAGACAAGCTACTGCCCACAGGCTGGCTGCTGTCGTCAGGCCCTTGACTGTCGCGCCCTCCCTGAGGATGGTCCCCGCGCCAAGGAAGCCCACGCCGGTAATGACCTGGGCACTGATGCGCATCGGGTCGGGTGAAGCGCCCACCGCCCGGTATTGGCAGAAGATCAATTGACTTGCCACCATAACGGCGCAGGAGCCAAGGGCTACCAGCATATGGGTCCTCATTCCGGCAGGTCGGTGGGTGTATTCCCGTTCCGTACCGATGACCGCGCCAATGAGCATGGCGCAGACCAATCGCAAAATAATCTCCCAGGGGGCAAGGGTCAGAGAGGAAAGATCGGTTTCCATAGCGAAGCCTCCTTATTTATATAATACGCAGGCATCGTTCGTAATTGTCTCCATACTAGTAGGATGTTAAGACTAAAGCTTTACCTTCTGATACTAATACTGATTCCTGAT
>CAMGRA010000140.1 GCA_946061345.1 uncultured Clostridia bacterium
CTCCGACTGACAGCCGCAAAAGCAGACTGTCAGCAGCATCATCAGTAAGGCCGAAGTTCGCCGCATACAAAACACTTCCCAGTCAATAAAGTAGTCGCGGCAGCACCTTGAGCAGATCAGACGGCAAGAGGCCGTATTCTCCGAAGCGTTGAGCGTACAGGTCGCCCGCGGCGCCGTGGAGGTACGCCCCCGCCGTGGCAGCGCGCAGAGGACTCAGGCCCTGTCCCAGCAGGGAGACGATGATCCCCGCCAGCACATCGCCGCTGCCGCCGGTTGCCATGCCCGGATTTCCGCACAAGTTTACATAACATTCTTTTTCGCCGCAGATCAACGTGCGGTGGCCCTTCAAAAGAACCGTCGCTCCCGTCATCCGCTGCAACTGTTTGACAGCCTTGAGGCGGTCTGTGGACGGGTCGATCCCGCTCAGTCGCCGGAATTCCCCGTCGTGTGGCGTCAGGACCACCGGACAGGCTGCGCCGCGCAGTACATCTATATGCCCGGCCAGGACGTTTATGCCATCAGCGTCCACCACCACGGGGCATTTGGCGTGCTCCAGAACCGCACGAACCACCAGGTAGGTGTCCTCGCTCTGTCCCAGGCCGCAGCCGATCAGGCAGGCGTCGCAGCGGCTAAGGCGCGTCAGGATCTCCGGGATGGCCTCCCGGCTGAGCATACCATCCTTCTCCGGCAGCGGAAACACCATCGGCTCGGTCAGCTTGGAGGCGACGATAGGATAGACCTTTTCCGGCACGCCGGTAAAGACCAGTCCGGCACCTGTTCTTACTGCCGCCATGGCAGCCAGAGCCGGCGCTCCCGTGTAGCCCACCGCACCGCACAGCAGCAGGAGCTTTCCGAAGTCTCCCTTGTGTGTATCCGTCTGCCGCTTGGGCAGCCATCGGCGGACAGAACGGAGATCGATTGCTTTTAAGACTTTTGTTTTCATTTTCCAGCCTCTTTTCTTCTTTCATTATAAGGTATTTCAAAAAAAGTCAAATCTTTGCTTGCATCTTTGTCCGTTGTGTGCTAAGATTGTAGCGCAATATGGCTACAGGCTTTGAACGGGCTGTCGGCTGTTATCTCAGGCTCCAGAGAGGACGCGGTTGCTGCAAGCGTCTGCCGGAAACAGTTTGGCCTTCTCCCGTGAGCCTCCGACTGAACGCGCTGGCAAGTAGGCTCGGACGGGTCGCTCCGTTAACGGTATGAGTGCGCGGTGTCTGCCGCGAATTGCGGGTGGTACCGCGGAAGCATGTCTTTCGTCCCCTTTTCGGACGGAGGGCTTATTTTTTTGTAATATCACCAAAAGGAGATACAATATGAGAGAACAACTGGAACAGATCAAAACCAGCGCTCTGGCTGCCATGGAGCAGGCGGCGGATCTTGCGGCGCTGGACAGCGTGCGCGTCAATGTGCTTGGCAAAAAGGGCGAGCTGACAGCAGTCCTGAAGCAGATGGGCAAGCTGTCGGCCGAGGAGCGTCCCGTCATGGGTCAGCTTGCCAACAGCGTCCGCGCTGAACTGGAAAAGCGTTTGGAGGAGCGGAAAACGGAGCTGGAGGCCGCTGCTCTGGAAGAGCGTCTTGCCGCCGAGGCCGTTGACGTGACCATTCCCGGCAAAACTGTGGAACTTGGCCACCAGCACCCGATGAACAAGGTGCTGCAGGAGGTCAAGGAAATTTTTATCGGCATGGGCTACACCATCGTCGACGGCCCCGAGGTGGAGGAAGCCGCCTACAATTTCACCCGTCTGAACATCGAGGAGGGCCATCCCTCCCGCGACCGTTCCGATACCTTCTATTTTGACGATGACGACACCGTCCTGCTGCGCACCCAGACCAGCCCCATGCAGATCCGCGTCATGGAGCATCAGCAGCCGCCCATCCGTATTCTGGCTCCCGGCCGTGTCTTCCGCAAGGACGAGGCCGATGCCACCCACTCCCCCATGTTCCACCAGATCGAGGGTCTGGTGGTCGACGAGGGCATCACCATGGGCGATCTGAAGGGCGCTTTGGAAACGCTCATCAAGCGGCTTTACGGCGAGGACGCCGTCTGCCGCTTCCGTCCCCACCACTTCCCCTTCACCGAGCCGAGCTGCGAGGTGGATATGCAGTGCTTCAAGTGCAAGGGCACGGGCGAGATCGGCGGCCAGGTCTGCTCCACCTGCCATGGTGAGGGCTGGATCGAGCTGCTGGGTGCCGGTATGGTCCATCCCAAGGTCCTGGAGGGCTGCGGCATCGACTCGAAGAAATACTCCGGCTTTGCCTTTGGCATTGGCCTGGAGCGCATGGCCATGGGACGTCTGAAGCTCAACGACCTGCGGCTCATCTTCGACAATGACGTGCGGTTCTTGTCCCAGTTTTAAGGAGGTACGGCTATGAAACTCAACAGAAAATGGCTCAATGAAGAATTTGTAGACCTGTCGCAGGTTTCCGACAAGGAATTTGTGGAGGTTCTGACCGTTGCCGGTCAAAAGGTGGAAACCTATGAGCGCATGGATGCCGAGATCTCCAACGTGGTCGTCGGCAAGGTACTTTCCATCGTCCGCCATGAAAATTCCGACCATATGTGGGTCTGCCAGGTGGACGTGGGGGCGGAAGATCCTGTGCAAATCGTCACCGGTGCCCAGAACGTCCGGGAAAATGACCTGGTGCCCGTGGCGCTCCACAATTCCCGTCTGCCCGGCGGCATCCACATCACCAAGGGCAAGCTCCGTGGCGTTGCTTCCAACGGCATGCTCTGCTCCCTGAAGGAACTGAATCTGACCCTCAACGATTTCCCCTACGCCATTGAGGACGGCATCTGGATCTTGCAGGAGGACTGCAAGCCCGGTGACGACATCAACAAGGTCATCGGCAACGACGACACGGTGGTGGATTTTGAGATCACCAACAACCGCCCCGACTGCTACTCCATCATCGGTCTGGCAAGAGAGGCCGCCGCTGCTTTCAACCTGCCCATGAAGCATCACGAGCCGTCGGTCAAAGGCGGCGCTGCCGGTGAGCTGACGGAGCTTCTGGACGTGGAGGTTCCCGCCGACGACCTGTGCAGCCGCTACACGGCCCGCATGGTACGCAATGTGAAGATCGGCCCGTCTCCCAAGTGGCTGCGGCAGCGTCTGCGTGCCAACGGTGTCCGGCCCATCAACAACATCGTCGACATCACCAACTATGTCATGCTGGAATACGG
>CAMGRA010000141.1 GCA_946061345.1 uncultured Clostridia bacterium
AGGAATCAGTATTAGTATCAGAAGGTAAAGCTTTAGTCTTAACATCCTACTACGCATACAAAATAAAAATGTGCACCTGGGCGGACAGGGATATTTGTTTGATTCGTGCGCGGAGCGCACACATCAGTCATTCACTATTCACCATTCACTATTCACTATTCACCATTCACCATTCACTGTTCACTATTCACAAATTTCGACCCCCAAGGAGAAGCCTCCTATGAAGCTATATTTATGCGGACATGCCGAGCGCTATGCCGTGGAGCAGCTCCAGCTTGCCCTGTTTCCCGAGGAAACCATGGAGCCGGTGGACGGGCCTTTTTCCGGCGACGGCGCCGTGTCGACCCTGTCAGTGGGCAAGCGCTGGATGACTGCCGGAGCCAGGATCACCCTCCACGGAAAGACCGTCTATGCCGCGCGGCGCATGAAAGCGGAGCTGGCCGATGACGTGCCCAGCCGCCGCCGTCTGCTGCAAAACGCCTATTACGCGGCGGCTATGGAGCTGCGGCAGCCACCCCAATGGGGAAGCCTGTCCGGCGTACGCCCCACCAAGCTGACCACGCGCCATCTGCTCGCCGGCGGCACGGAGGAAAGCGCGGAGCGCCTGCTCAAGGAGCAGTACCACGTGCTGCCCGAACGGCGGCAGCTGTGCGTCGAGGCCTCCCGCGCCACGGTCAAGGCCGCCGGTCTGCTGAAAAAAAATGACATTTCCCTCTATATCGGCATCCCCTTCTGCCCCACCCGCTGCGCCTATTGCAGCTTTGTCAGCGCGGGCATCGAAAAATTCCGCTCCCTCCTGCCGCGCTTTCTGGACGCGTTGGCGCAGGAGATCGTCCACGTGGGAACGCTCCTGCGGGGCAGCGGCAAACGGGTCAGAACCCTCTACATCGGCGGCGGCACCCCCACCACCCTGTCCGAGGAGCAAATGAAACGGCTCATGACCGAAATTACAGGGAATTTTGACTTGACAGGCCTGATAGAATATACGGTGGAGGGCGGGCGCCCGGACACTTTGAGCCTGCCCAAGCTGCAAACCATCCGCGCTCTGGGCTGTGACCGCATGAGCATCAACCCCCAGACCATGAACGACGAGGTGCTGCGGGTCATCGGCCGCTGCCACTCGGGTGAGGATACGGTGCGGGCCTTCCGCGACGCTCAAAAGGCCGGTTTCGAGGGCATCAACATGGACCTGATCGCCGGCCTGCCGTCGGACACGGAGGCCTCCTTTGCAGATTCTCTGGAGCAGGTTCTCGCTCTCGGCCCCACCAACATCACCGTTCACACCCTGGCCCTGAAAAAGGGCGCGGATCTGTTTTTCGCCCGGGAGACCCTGCCCACGGCGGAAAACGTGGACAATATGCTCCGTCTCTCCCGGCAGCGTCTGCGGCAGGCGGGCTACACGCCCTACTACCTCTACCGGCAGAAATATATGTCCGGCAGCTTTGAGAACGTGGGCTGGTGCAAGCCCGGCTTTGAGGGGCTTTACAACATCTACATGATGGAGGAGCTTCACAGCATCATCAGTCTGGGCGGCGGCGGCATGACCAAGATCAACCGCCCCAACGGCACTTTGGAGCGCTTCCACAACCCGAAATTCCCCGGGCAGTACATCGACCGCCTGGAGGACGTGCTTCGTCAGAAGGACGAGGCCTTTGCATTTCTGAAGTAATCATAGCCATATTTTGCGGTTGCCCCGTAAGGGGCGAGCAAAATGGCGATCAAAATAATTATAATGCGGCAGCCCAAAGCTACGATTTGCAAATATTTCGTTGCCGCATGAATCATCTACCCGAAAGGATGACGAAATGGACACTTTATTCTCAAATGTCACCGTTGTGACCATGGATGAGGACCTGCGGGTGCTGTTTTCGGCCTTTGTCGGCGTCACCGGCGGCAAGATCAGCTACCTCTCCCGCAAGGCACCGGAGGAGCATCCGGCCCAGATCATCAACGGCGAGGGCATGGTCCTGATGCCCGGCCTCATCAACTGCCACACCCATCTGGCCATGTCTCCCATGCGCGGCTACGCCGACGACGTGGAACTGCACGAGTGGCTGGAAAAGTACATTTTCCCCACGGAGGATAAGCTGGACGGCCGCTGCGTCAAGGCCGCGACCCTCCTGTCCATCGCCGAATCCCTGCGCTTCGGCACCACCTCCGTGTCCGATATGTATTTCTTCAGCGACGAGGTGGCTCAGGCCGTGGCGGAATCGGGCATCAAGGCCAACATCTCCCGCGCCCTGACCCTCTTCGGCGAGGACTTTGACTTTGAAAAGGACGTGCGCTGCCAGGAGATGGTGGCTCTCAAGGACAAATGGCACGGCTACGACGACGGGCGCATCCGGATCGACGCCTCCATCCACGGCGAATACACCTCCGACCACCGTCTCTGGGACGCCGCCAGCGAATACGCCATCAACGAGGGCATCGGGATGCACGTCCACCTGTCGGAGACCAAGTCGGAGCACGAGGCCTGCAAGGAGCGTTACGGCCTGACCCCTGCCCAGTTGCTGGACTGCCACCACGTCTGGGACGCGCCTGCTATTGCCGCCCACTGCGTCTGGCTGGAGCCGGAGGACATGGCCCTGCTTGCCAAGCGCCACGTCTCCGCCGTCCACAACCCCTGCTCCAACCTGAAGCTGGCCTCCGGCTGCGCCAAGGTGGAGGACATGATCCGGGCGGGCATGAACGTCTGTCTGGGCACCGACTCCAACGTCTCCAACAACAATCTGGATATGTTTGAGGAGATCCGCGCCGCCACACTGATGGCCAAGGGCCGTTCGCTGGACCCCAAGGCCCTGCCTGCCCATGCAGCCCTCCTCATGGCAACGGTCTGCGGCGCACGGGCACAGCGGCGGGAAAAGGAGTGCGGCATGATAAAGGTGGGCATGGACGCCGATCTGATCCTGCTGGATTTCACCCAGCCCCATCTCATGCCCTGCCACAACGTCATGAGCCATCTGGCCTACGCGGCCAACGGGCATGACGTGGTCATGACCATGGTCCGGGGCAAGATCCTCTACTCCGCAGGAAAATTCACCACCATTGATCTGGAAGCCGTCGTCCGGGAGCTGGCCGAATATGTCATGCCCCGGATGTTCGGCGGGAAGAAGGAAGGCTGACTTTGGA
>CAMGRA010000142.1 GCA_946061345.1 uncultured Clostridia bacterium
GCTCATTTAACTGAGAAGCACAGTGAACACACATATCCAGATCCTCGCAAATCAGAAAGCACCGGTTGCAAACCGTTCTCCGGCAGATCGGGCAGCGGTTAAATACATCCGTTGCCTCCCTCACCGCATCGTTTTTTGCAATCTCGTGTTCCTTCTGATACAGGGCGTCAAAGATGACCTGTTTACCCTCGCTTTTCGGGCGCACGCCCGCCTTGGAAAAGCGGATCTGTCGGCTGCTCCATACCTGGCCGCACTCGGCACAGCGGATGGAAAAGCAAAATACGTCCCGCGTAGAGCAGTCTTTCAAAAGGGCTTTTACGATTTCTCTCAACGCCGTTCACCGTCCTTTGCGCTTCGGATGCTACCAATGATATTGCGTGATATACAGGAAATCTATGGCACTTGGTCTACTTTTCCGGAAAAGTAGTCCAAGTATAAGTGCACGATGCACAATTTTGGACATAAAATTCTCCATATGCTGTGCAATATGCAAAACATTCTCCTGGCGCAAAAATAGGATTTACGCAACGGATAGATTTCAAACACGCAATTTTACACGATATCCGTCAGTTCATTCAGACGCCCGAGGCGGCGGAACAGATCAATATACAGCATCAGCTCGTCGCGCGAGGAGATGCCCAGCTTTTGATAGATGTTGCTGTTGTGTTTTTTGACGGTATGGATGCTGACGAAGGCAAGCTCCGGGATCTCCGTGATCTCATGTCCGTCAATATAGTACTTCAGAATGGTGCGCTCTGCCGTAGAGAGCGTCTTTGCCCGCTCAGCAAAGGCCTGGAACAGCTCCTCAATATCAGGCGGCAGGGCGGTTTCCTTCTGAAGAGCTTTTGCGTTGGATCTGGAAGAGACAAACGTCATCAGCTCATCCAATTCAGAGATACCCGTTGGCTCTCCCTCGCCTGGAACCTCCTCAGAACGGATCGCCTGAATGGTTTGCAGGATCGGCTGCACAAAACGTTTTGACAAAAATACCGACAGACCGACCGTCACCGCCAGGAGGAGCAACGAACAAAGGATCAGCACCGTTCGATTGGTATTGTGGCAGGCGGCATAGGTGCTTTCGGGAATCAGCACCGCCACAGACAGGTCGTTGCCATCCGCGCCGCACACATCTGTCTCACGGTGCATACCGATATATCGGTCGTTTCCCCAGGAATAAGTATTGAAATAGTGTCCGTTTTGGACGCTGAGCGTATCGGCATCCGCCAGGAACGTGCCGTCGGTACTGCCGACCATGCCTTTCTCCAGCAGGAGCTTTCCGCCCTCTACCGGTGCAAGCACCGTGATCATAGGGCCAAAGGAGCTGTTCAGCTCCGGATAGGACAGATAACAATACAGGGATGACAACTCCACCCCGCACAGGCCACAGACCTTTCCGGCCTTGTCCTTGATCGGGACGCACAAAAGCTGCACAGCCTCCCAGGTGTCGGTCAGCAGGAAGCGCTCCGTCCAGCGGCAGGAATCGGCCAATCGCCCCACCTCCGTCTGCATCCAGACATCGTAGCCGGGAAAAAGGTCGGTGTCGAATTCCAGATTCCAGCGATTATGCAGCTCCAGCTGCTCAGCCCGGGCGATCTCCGGGATCCCGCGGAAAAGGACCACATCCTGGTTTGTCGCACCCTTGGCGTGAAAACTCGCATAGCGCAGATAAAGTCCAGTGGCGGAGTGGGATGCTTTGTCGGAGCTTGTGTTGGTGGTAGCGTCGAGCACCAGGTAAGCGCCGCTGCACTGGGACAGCCGCAGCGTCATATACAGCCGGGGCATCAGATCCTTCTGCAGCTTCTGCAGAAGCTCAGGGCTGTCGTTAAGCTCCTCCGTTGTCATCCCGTTTTCCGTCAGCACGCTTTCAAGCGTTCTTGAGATTTGTTCAGACAGGGCAATACTGTTGGCCTCCAGCGATTCTATGTGCTGGGTGATCTGTAATTGGGCGTTGTCAAGCTGCAGTTGCAGCGTTTCTCCGGCTTTTCGCGCATCGTTGGAAAAAACACCGGTTACGCTGAGGATCAGGAACACCGCAGCAGCAATAGCCAAAAGCATTGAAAGCCAGTAAAGCAGCAGACGGCGCTGCATACTGACACTCTGCTTTTTGATCTGGGCGGTCAGCCGCAGAATCTCTTTCAGTCTGCCCATTCTCGCCCTCCTTCCTTTTGCCTCACAGAATGGTCGTCCGCCAAAGCTGCGGCGAATACCGTTCCCCGGGCAGCGGAATCATTTGCCGTAGTAGATTTGAAGCTCCTGCAATACAGACTGCGACAGCGCCTTCAGGTCGTCACCCCTCCGGTAATTCCTGGCGGCAGTGCTCAGCAGCAGGCGCACCTGCTCCTCGAAGGATGTCTCTATCGAAAGATAGTCCTCCCGCTGGGGTGCCGTGTAGAAAGTGTACTCTTCCTGCGTCTGCAGGAAAGCACGGTACAGCTCCCGGTATTTCGGATCCTCCAGCTTTTCAATGGCTGCTGGGAGGTAAACGTCAAAGGCCTCCTGCGTCACAGGCATATAACCCAGGCGCGTGACCAGTTCAACGTTCTGCTCCGGCGCGGTCAGCCATTTCAGGAAGACCATCGCCGCCTTTTCACGCTCCGGCGTGGATTTGACGGTGCAGATGCCCGCACCCCGCTGCATGACCAGCTTTTCCCCGTCCTCAAATATCGGGCAGGGGCGGGCAATATATTCGATCTCCTCCGAGGTGTTGTCGGAATAAGTCACAATATCGGAGTAATACAGAACACTGGCCGAGGAGGCCACAGAAGCAATGGCGTCGCCCGTGCGCAGCGGCTCCGTTGCATAGCCGCCGTAAAGCCAGACACCGCCCTGCAGCGCCGCTTCGGCATAAGGCTCCCAGACCTTGGAAAATGCCGGTGAGAAAGAAATGCCGTCGGCAGCAAAAAAGGACTCTCCCAGGGACTCCACGCCCACCTGGAGATAATTGAAGTGGTAGTCATGGACAAAAAAGGGTTTTCCGCCGCTCCATTGAGCATAGAGGGCAGCCGTTTGGTAAAGCCCCTCCCAGGTGTCCAGGTCCTCCAGGGTCACGCCGGTATCCGCCGCGAAGCGGTCAAAAAGCGTCTTGTTGACAAAGAGGACCTCCGTGGATTTGGCCACCGGCAATAT
>CAMGRA010000143.1 GCA_946061345.1 uncultured Clostridia bacterium
TGTCGATGACCAGAACGCCCTTCTTGCTGAAGTTCCAGGAGACGCAGCCGGAGGCACCCATTTTTCCGCCGTATTTGTCGAAGTGGTGGCGGACGTTGCCGGCGGTACGGTTGCGGCTGTCGGTCATGGTCTCGACGATGACGGCAATGCCGCTGGGGCCGTAGCCCTCGT
The DNA here is from genome assembly GCA_946061345.1 of uncultured Clostridia bacterium. Lineage (GTDB taxonomy): Bacteria > Bacillota > Clostridia > Oscillospirales > Oscillospiraceae > JAZOXB01. The sequence continues at coordinate 172 of CAMGRA010000143.1, forward strand.
AGGTGATGGCCTCGTAGGCATCGCCGCTGCCTGCGGAAGCGGCCTTGTCCAGCACGCGCTTGATGTTGTCGTTGGGCATATTGGCGGCCTTGGCCTTGGTGATGATGGTGGCAAGACGGGAGTTATAGTTAGGGTCGGTGGAGCCGCCGCCTTCCTTGACCGCTACGTACATTTCCTTTGCGATCTTGGTGAAGGCCGCCGCACGTTTTGCATCCTGCGCGCCCTTGGTTTTCTGAATGTTATGCCATTTGGAATGACCAGACATGGTGATTCGTCCCTTCTGTTCTGATTTGTGTCCTATATTTTAGCATATAAACGGGAGAAATACAACCGTTCTATGCAAATTTTATGCAATCTCCGTGGCGTTGGGAGAGAAAAACCTCCACCGTGGGGAAGGCGGCGGCCACTCTTTCCGCCAGCCAGGCACAGACCGGGTTTTCCGTTTCAAAGTGTCCGGCGTCGATGAGGGTCACGCCCAGAGCCTGGGCATCGTGGAAGGCATTGTATTTGCAGTCGGCGGTGACGAAGGTATCATAGCCCGCGTCGGCGACCTCCTGCAGCGCGCCGGAACAGCCTCCGCCGCCGACGGCTACCCGGCAGACGGGCCTGCCACCGTCCACATAGCGCACACCGGGACAGCGGAGGGCCGCTTTGACCTGCTGCACGAAGTCCGCCGCCGCCGTTTCGGGCACCGTTCCGCCCCGCAGAAGTCCGTAGGGTCTGCCCTGGGCGTCCGTCCCGGCGGGATGGATCACGTGAACCTCTCCCAGGCCCAGCTTTGCCGCCAGGCAGTCGTTGACGCCGCCGGGGGCCACGTCCAGATTGGTGTGGGCGTTGAGGGCGGCGATGCCGTTTTCGATCAGGAACAGCAGGCAGCGGCCCTGCTCCGTTTGGTCGTTGACGGCGTTCAGCTCCCAGATGGCCGCATGGTGGGTCAGAAGCAGCTGGCAGTCCCGATCTCTGGCCTCCTCACAGGCGGCGCGGAAAGGATCCAGCGCCACCAGGAGCCGGCGAACCTCCCGGTCGGAGCGTCCGCAGAGCAGGCCGACATGGTCCCAGTCCTCCGCCGTTTCCTCCGGCGCGATGGTCTGAAGAAAACGATGGATGTCATTGACGGTAGGCATATAAAACCTCCTATATAAACACATATAAAATAGATTCTTTGCAGTTCAAACGGCTTTCGTAGGGGTGGACGACTCTGTGCTGCCAAAGGCAGCTTCATGACTAAGGGCTAAGGGTGAATGGCTGATGTGTCTGCTTTGCAGGCGGAAGATAAATATCGGCACGGCAGGGTCGCCGTGCCCTACGCACGATTTGTCGTTTTGCCGTAGGGGCGGCTATCAGCCGCCCGCAAAATACGAAACTGATTCGTTCGGGCGGCTGATAGCCGCCCCTACGAGGGCCTACGAAAGTGCCTCCCGTGGGCGGACAGAGTCGGCTGCGCAGCCGTTGGCGACAAAGGAGCCTTACGGATGCGGCGTGCCCTTTACGGGTGCCGCCCCTGCACTTTCTCCGGGTAATACGGACGGCGTTCCGGCTTCGGCGGGAGCCTCCCCCGGCGGGAAGCACACCCGGAAGATGGTGCCGACGGACGGCTCGCTGTCCACGGTCACGGCGGCGTTGTGGTATTTTGCGCCGTGTTTGACGATGGAAAGGCCCAGGCCCGTGCCGCCGATCTCCTTGGAGTGGCTCTTGTCCACCCGGTAAAACCGCTCGAAAATGCGCGGCAGCTCGTCCTTGGGGATGCCGATGCCCGTATCGCGCACCGTCAGCACCGCACTGTCCGCCTCCCGGGTCACGGAGACGGTGACGCTGCCGCCGTCGCGGTTGTATTTGATGGCGTTGTCGCAGAGGTTATAGACCATCTCGTCCAGTATTTTCCGGGAGCCGCAGACGGTCTCCGGTGTGCCCTCCACTTTGACGGCGACATGCTTTTCCGCCGCCTGACCGTCCAGACGCTCAGCCACCTCGGCCGACAGGGCCAGCAGGTCCACCGGCTTTGTTTCCTCCGGCAGGGAACTCTCCTCCAGCCGCGACAGTTCCAGAATATCGTTGACCAGGCTGGTCAGGCGCTGGGTCTCCCGGTAGATGTTCCCGGCGAATCGGGGCACGTCCTCCGGCTTGACCAGTCCGCCCTGTAAGATCTCCGCCGTGCCGGAAATGGCGGTCAGGGGCGTTTTCAGCTCATGGGACACGTTGGCGGTGAATTCCCGCCGCAGGCTGTCCCGCTCCTCATGCTCCCGGTTGAGCTGCTTCAGATTTCGCTGGATCTCGCGGTTCTGAGCCTGGAGCCGCGCCACCAGGGGCTTCAGCTCCTCATAGACGTCCCGCTCGTCCGGGTCGTTCAGGTCCAGCTTCCAGATGGGCTCAGTGATGCTGTGGGAGATCCGCGCCGCTAAGATCAGGGCCAGCACGACGGCGATGAGCAGGATCCAGAAAATGGGGTAGAACATATCCACCAGCATAGTCCAGACGGTATACTGGGACGCGGAAACCCGCAGCACCGACCCGTCTTTGAGCCGCACGGCATAGTTGGCGGTTTTTTGCAGGAGGGTGTCGGAATAGCGCTCGCTTCTGCCGGTGCCGTTTTGCAGGGCCTCGGCGATCTCCTCCCTCTGGGCGTGGCTGTCCATGGTCTCCGCGTCGGAGACGCTGTCAAAGAGCACCCGGCCGTCCCCGTCCACCAGAGTCACGCGGGAGGTGGCCTCCCGGTCCGTGGTCTCGAGAAACTCATAGCCGTTTTCCTCAACAGCAGCCGCCAGATAGGCAGTTTCGTTTTCCAGCTCCGCCCAGTGCTGCTGCGCGCCGTAGTGGTACAACGCCCACAAAAACAGCGCGCCGCACAGGAGGAACACCGTCATGGCAACGAGGAAATTGTACTTGAATATCTTACTCCGCATCGCTCTTTTCTCCGATCTTGTAGCCCACGCCGCGGATGGTC
>CAMGRA010000144.1 GCA_946061345.1 uncultured Clostridia bacterium
GTGTCCGCAGGGCGCCGCATCGGGGAAATGGACGGCGCGAACCGTATACGGAAAACGGCAGACGCACCCGCGTCTGCCGTACATATGAAAACACTGTAGGGGCGGCTATCAGCCGCCCGATTGGATGCAGTTTCATATTTTGCGGGCGGCTGATAGCCGCCCCTACGATAAATTAGGGAAGTGCTTACCAAGGGCGGACAGAGTCGTCCGCCCCTGCAACAGTCAAACAAGCTGCCCCTCCGGGCAGCTTGTTTCATCATAAGATCAAATCTCCCTGCAGCGCTGCTCGAAGCCGGTGAAAAACTTCCCGATATGGATGCCGTCGGCCAGAGCGTGGTGGACTGTCAGGCACACGGGCAGCAGGGTCCGGTCCCCCTGGGTAAAAAACTTGCCGAAGGTGATGCGGACGTTGCTGTCAGGCGGATCGGGAACGGGCAGACAGACGGAGGTGAAGCTGACCCATGGAACGCTGGTGACGAAAAACAGCCGGGCAGAGTCCTCACCGTCTTCCAGCTTGGCCGTCTGTTTTGCCTGCTCCACCGCAACCTGGGCGCGGGGCAGATACTGCTCAAAGGGCCCGGAGCAGTCCATCTCGCAGTAGCAGTAGGTCTCGTCCGGCAGAGCCACGGTATGGGAGCTGAGGCAATGGTCGTATTCCACCACCTCGCCGTTTACGATCCGCCTGCGCAGCTCCGGCACGGCATTGGCGGCGTTGACGGCGCAGTAGAGCACCGTCAGGAAAAAGGGCCAGCTGTTTTCCAGAACCGTCTGCCGCAGGTGGGTGATGTCGCAGTTGGCGGTCAGTGAGGCGTAGGGATTGGGAAAGGTGCGGAAGTATTCAAACTGCTTCCTGCGCGGGTCCTTGGACATATCAATGCGGCGCATCACAGGGCCTCCATGGCCGCCTGGATCCGCCGGACGGTGCGGTCATAGCCTAAAAGCTGCATGACGGTGTAGAGGTCGGGGGAGTTGGTTCTGCCGGTGACGGCCACACGCAGGAAGCCGGAAACGTCCGCCACGGAGCCTGGATAGGCATCGGGAGCGGCCTTGTATTCCTTCATGTCGGCGGCAAAGCCGATGTCGGAGGTGACGGCCTTGACCTTGTCGAACCAGATACCGGCGTCGTCGGCAAAGTCGTAGACGGCCAGGAATTTTTCCAGCGCGGTGCGGATGGTGCCTGCGGAGAAGCCCTCCGCAAAGCCCTCGGAGGTGAAATATTCATCGTAGAAAAAGCTCATGTAGGGCTTGACATCCTTCCAGGTGGCAAGATCCTTGCGGGGCTTCTTCCCGCCGCGGCCGATGGACAAAATGGCCTTGGCGTAATCCGGGTCGCCCTTCAAAACCTTGGCGAAGTCCGGGTCAAATTCCCCGGCGTATTCCGTGGCCAGGGCGTAGACGGTCTCCGCGTCCATGCGGGCGATCTCGTTTTTGGAGACATCGCACAGCTTGGCGTAGTCAAAGAGGGCACCGGCGGGATTGAGCTTCTTATAGGAGAATTTGAACTCGTCGGAGGAGGCGGCGGGGTTGGCCTTGCGCCAGTCCTCGTAGTTAGAGTTGAGCAGGGTCATGATATACTCATAGACCGCGCGGACGGGGAAGCCCTCTGCCTTGTAATAGGTCAGAGCCAGCTCCGGGTCCTTGCGTTTGGACAGCTTGCGCTTGGAGGTGCCGTCCATCTTCATCAGCGGGCCGATATGGACGTACTTGGGCGCCTTGAAGCCCAGGGCGCGGAAGAGCTGCAGATGGAAGGGCAGGCTGGGGAGCCATTCGTCGCCGCGCACCACGTGGGTCGTGCGCATGAGGTGGTCGTCCACCGCATGGGCAAAGTGGTAGGTCGGGATACCGTCGGATTTCAGCAGCACCTGGTCGATGTCGTTCTCCGTCACCGTCAGAACGCCCTTGACAAGATCGGTGTATTTGAACTGATTCTCAACGGAGCCGGTGGAACGGAACCGCAGGACCCAGGGCTTTCCGGCGTCGAGGGCGGCCTGAATGTCCTCCATGGGACGGTCGCGCCAGACGGCGTAGGGGCCGTAGTAGCCGAAGTTGACCTTTTTGGCCTCCTGATCGGCGCGCATCTCGGTCAGCTCCTCCTCCGTGCAGAAGCAGGGATAGGCGTCGCCCTGCTGAACCAGCTTTTTCGCGTAGACATGGTAGATGTCCGCCCGCTGCCGCTGACGGTAGGGACCGTAATCGCCGCTGTCGCCGGTCTTGGTGGCGCCCTCGTCAAAGCGGATGCCATAGTGGGCCAGAGTGTCAATGAGCACCTCCACAGCGCCCGCCACCTCGCGCTTGGCATCGGTGTCCTCCACCCGCAGGAAGAGAATGCCACCGGTCTGGTGGGCCATACGCTCGGCGACCAGGCCCTGGACCAGGTTGCCCAGATGGACAAAGCCTGTGGGAGAGGGAGCCATGCGGGTGATGACCGCCCCCTCGGGGACCTTGCGCTCGGGGAAGCGTGCCTCCAGTTCCTCCGGCGTAGCGGTCACATGGGGAAACAGAAGCTCTGCAAGTTTCATCGTATCCATTGTCGTTACCTCGTATTGATCGGTTTCTTTGCAGCCGGCGTTTTGGACTGCTTTTTGTATGTTTCATTATATCCGTCCCCGCCGGGAAAGTCAATGGGCAGCCTTATGACTAAGGGCTAAGGGCTAAGGGTGAATGACCGAGGTGTCTGCTTCGCAGACGAATGAAAAATTATGAACGCACTTTCAATAAAGCATCCGTAGGGCGCGACGACTCGGCGCGCCGGTGCAGGAACAACCAAATACGCACAAACTCGTTCGTCTGCACCATCTGCCGCTTCGCGGACGGCACGGCAGGGCCGCCGTGCCCTACAGCCGAAGAATCGCACCCCATCGTAGGGGTGGCTATCAGCCGCCCGCGAAGGGATGCGGACATCTCGTTCAGTGAATGGTGAACAGTGAATAGTGAACAGGTGCGGTGTGCGCTCCGCGCACGGATCAAAAAGGCACAACAGAGTGGTCGTGCCCTACGAACAAAAAACCGCCTGCGTTCGTAGGGCATGCCGACCCGGCATGCCGCGTAGTAGGATGTTAAGACTAAAGCTTTACCTTCTGATACTAATACTGATTCCT
>CAMGRA010000145.1 GCA_946061345.1 uncultured Clostridia bacterium
GGCTCTTCATGCAAGCAAATGAAAATTCGATGAGCTTATAGGATCAGCCGAGGGCATGCCCCAAGGGGGCTGGTGCGTACCACCGGCACGGCCGGTGGTTATGATTTTCAGCGGTTGACGGATCGGAAAAAATGCCGTACAATACGAAAAAAAGAGCAAAGGAGAGATCATTATGCTTACATTGGAGCGCGCAAAGGAGCTGCTGGCCACGACCACCACAGAGGAACATCTGTTCCTCCATGCCAAAAACGTCATGGCTGCCATGGGCGGTCTTGCCAGGCATTTCGGCGAGGACGAGGCCCACTGGATGGCCATCGGCTACCTCCACGACTATGACTATGAGCAGCACCCGGACGAGCATCTGCAGCATACGGAGCAGCCTTTGAAGGCCGCCGGGCTGACGGACGAGGAGGTGCGGGCCATTCTTGCCCACGGCTACGGCCTGGTCAACGATGTGCAGCCGGTGACAAATCTGGAAAAGTCCCTGTTCACCGTGGACGAGCTGACCGGCATCATCCAGGCGGCGGCACGGATGCGCCCTGCAGGCATCACCGACATGGAGGTGTCCAGCTTTATGAAGAAATTCAAGGACAAGAAATTTGCCGCCAAATGCAATCGGGAAGTGATCCGTCAGGGCTGTGAAATGCTGGGCATGGAGGTCAAAGACGTGGCCGCCGTCTGCATCGAGGCCATGAAGAAGCACGCCGGGGAGCTGAATCTGGGCCCGAAAGCGGAATAAAAACACAGCGCCTGCGCCGCCCACGGGACAGAGGTTACGGCGCGCCGGGTCGTCGCGCCCTACGCGCTTCAACATCCGGCCCCTTTCCGCAAGGGAGGAGACTTTGGTGCGGCGGAAACACTGTCCGTCTGCCATAATCACACAGACCGGCGGCAGAAGCGAAAAAAGGACTTGTTTTTGTGGACAAAATCGCATATGATAGTAACACTTATATCTTTGCGCTTGAAAGAAGGTTGACCTTGAAAAAACTGAGTGTCTGTGTTTTGTTCGGCGGCAGGTCGCCGGAGCATGAGGTGTCGCTGCGCAGTGCGGAGTCGGTTCTCAACAATCTGGACAAGACAAAATACAATCTTTTCCCCGTCGGCATCACCAAAAGCGGCGATTGGGTCCTCTACGGCGGCGACGACTACAGCAAGCTCCCCTCCGGTGAGTGGAGCGCCTGCGAGAAAAACCGCCGCGCCGTCATCTCTCCTGTCCGCGGACAAGGTCTGCTGACCTTTGAGGGCGACTGCGTCGTGCGGGAACGCATCGACGTGGTGTTCCCCGTCCTCCACGGCGAAAACGGCGAGGACGGTGCCATGCAGGGACTGCTGCAGTTGGCGGGCATCCCCTATGTGGGGCCCAATGTGGCTGCCTCCGCCGCCTGTATGGATAAAACTCTGACCAAGCTGGTGGCTGACAGTGCCGGCGTTCGTCAGGCAGCGTGGCAGCTTGTCACGGCCCGGGAGCTGGAAAACAACGCCGAGGGCGTGATGGACGCGGTGGAGAAGCGCTTCTCCTACCCTGTCTTTGTCAAGCCGTCCGGTACCGGTTCCTCCGTCGGCGTCGCCAAGGCGAAAAACCGGGATGCTCTGCGCCTGGCTCTGGAAAACGCGGCGAAGTTCGACAAGAAGATCCTGGTGGAGGAATTCATCAACGGCCATGAGGTGGAGGTCGCCGTGCTGGGCAACGACGCGCCCGCCGCCTCCGTCTGCGGCGAGATCGACGCGGGAACGGAATTCTACGACTACGATGCCAAATACATCTCCGACTGCGCCCGCCTCTATATCCCTGCCCGCATCGACGAGGAGACGGCCGAGCGGGTCCGGGAGGCGGCGGTGAGGGTCTATCAGGCCATGGGCTGCCGGGGCCTTTCCCGGGTGGACTTTTTCGTCACCTACGACAAAAACGAGGTCGTTTTCAACGAGATCAACACCATTCCCGGCTTTACCTCCATCTCCATGTACCCCAAGCTGTTCGGTGCCAGCGGCATCCCCTACAGCGAACTGCTGGACCGTCTGCTGGAGCTGGCTGTGGAGGCCTGCACATGAAAAAGGAGGTCCTGCTGACCATTCGCGCCGAACAGCGCTTCCGGGATGAAGAGCCGGAAACGACGGAGCTTGTGACCGAGGGTCAGCTCAGCGTGAGAGGGAGCCGGGTGGAGTTTTCCTACGAGGAAAGCGAGCTGACGGGCCTGACCGGAACCCGCACGGTCTTCTGCATCGAGGATGGCCGGGTGATCCTGAGCCGCACGGGCGCGGTGGAGTCGCGGATGGTCTTTTCCGTCGGCCAGGAGGATCGCTCCCTGTATGACATCGGCTGCGGCGCGCTGATGGTGGCTGTCCGCGCAGAACGGATCTCCTCCACCGTCGGGGAAAACGGCGGCGTGCTGGAGGTCACCTACGCCATCTCCATCGAGGATGAGACTGCCGGAAGCATCCACTACCGCATCGAGGTCCGGCCCAAACCGTGACGCGGCGACATAAAAAGGAGAAACGCCATGATTTTTGACCTGTTCCGCCGTTCAGAGCTGAAGCAATGCGACCCGGAGAGCTGGAAGCACCAGTGGCAAAGCCTGGTGCCGCCGGAAAATCGGGACGTGCCCATCACCTTTGAGGGAGAGACTGTTGTCGCCTTTGTGCAGATGAACCACTATGTTATGATGCTGCAGGACGGCCTGCTGATGGAGGCGTCGTTTTTTGATGTCTGCGAATTCTTTCAGCGGGCGGGCTACCACGTCATCTGGCTCATGCGCTGCACCCAGGACATCCACAACGGATACCTGAAGCTGATGGACGAGGACAGCACCCACCGCTGCCGCTGGCTCTGGAAAAGCCCCACAACGAATTTCGGCCGGTGGACCAGCGACAATTTCCACGCCAGCATCGTGCTGCAGTGGCGGCAGATCCCGGAGAGCGGCCTGCAGAATTGCAATGAACGGCTGCTGCAGCGGGTGACCTGGGCCGAAAGCGACGACCCGGAGGAGATGGTCCCCGGACGGACCCGCTTCCACACCGTCGGCAATCCGGCCACGCCCATGGAGCTGCTGCACTGGCTCGAGGGC
>CAMGRA010000146.1 GCA_946061345.1 uncultured Clostridia bacterium
GGACCTGATCTGCCTCGCTTGGATAAGCTGAATTCCGACAGGAGGTGAATCCGGTTGACCGAACCGAAAACCGTGCGCTGGTGCGATTACTGCGGTGGAGAGCTGTACGAGGGCAGCTTCTGCTACCGGCTGGAGGGCCGCTGTATCTGCCCCGACTGCCTGATCTGCTATGCCCGTGAGCGCTTTCAGACGGCTCTGGAGCAGGTGCGATGAGACTGCAAGAATTGTCTGAGGGCTACCGTCTGGCCACCATACCGCTGCGGGACAAGCTGCGGCGGCTGCGGCTGGAGCTGAAGCTTGCCGACGAGCCTGCCGAACGCGCCGCGCTGCGCCATGAGATCGCCCTCCTGTCGGGCATCATGACCCAGTGCCGCGAGCTGGCGGAGCTGACAGCGCACTATTACGAAAGGGGATTTTACCGCGATGAAAAATATACCCTGTGACTATACCGACGTGCGGCTGCCCAGAGCGGTGCAGCTGCGGCGCGTGGAGCACGTTATCCGCGAGGAGTTGACGGAGCTGCAGCGACAGGTGCTTCTGGCGGTCTACTACGGCGGTCAGAGTCAGGCTGAGGTGGCCCGGCAGCGGGGCGTGAGCCGCTCCACCGTCTGCCGCACCCTCCGCCGTGCGGAGACCCGCCTGCGCCGTTTTCTGCGCTATTGACGGGGGAAAACCGAAAAATACATAAAAAAACCCCTCCCTGCCAAAATAAGCGGGGAGGGATCTTTTATGCAAACGGAAGAACGGCCGGAGCGGCTGCCACAGGAACACGGGGAGCTTCACGATCCGAAGCTGCCGGTCATCCACGGACGGAATGGCGGCAACCGGGCGGAAAGCCACCGGCGATAAAGTTCGCCTTACTGGACATGGGTGTGATTGTTGATGTGGTCGATGCAGTAGCAGAAATAGCCGGCGCATTTGGAGCAGTACCGGAATTCCAGATCCGGGCAGTCCACGTCGGTGCGGCCGCAGACGGTGCACTTGTGGCGGTAAGGGCGCTGGCCCGATTCGCTGCGATAGTTTTTCGCCCAATCGGGGCTGGGCTGTGGCTCTGCGGCATTTTTCTGCCGACGGACCCGGCCCGGCTTTTTTTGATACAGCCGTCTGCCCGGGAGAAGATTTTTGACATCCCGGCCGAAGAAAATGAAGTAATTCAGCAGCGCGATCAGCGGGAACAGGGCATAGAGAATAATACCGATGTGATAGTTGTAATACGGCCCGAGAAATACAATGGCGCTGACCACCTCGTAGAGCGTATAAGCCAAATCCAGCCACGCGAGCCATTTCATCTTCACCGGAATGATCAAATTGAGATAGATCTTATAATCCGGCAGCAGTGTGGCCACAGCAAGGAACATGGACAGGTTCAGATAGTGCGTGGTGACGCCCGCAGGGATACCGAAGCCCAGGTACAGCGCCAGGGCGGTAACGTCCATCAGCACGACACCCATCAGATAGAACAGGTTGAAGCGCAGGGTGCCCCAGGTTTTTTCCAGCAGGGTGCCGATCCAATAATAAAATGAAATGGAGAGCGTTGCCACGAAAATGCGGTAGAAGATGGGTCCGCTGCCTACGGCAAAGGTAAAAATGTACGTAAAAAGCCGCCAGACCTGACCGCGCAGGATGGCCGCGGCGTTGAAATACAGCAGGTTCACCAGGCTGTCGTTGAAAAGGGAGATCAGGAAAACCAGCGCGTTGGAAATGCAGATCCACAACATGAGCCGAGGGATGCCCTTGTCGCGGTGCTTGAACAGAAAACGGTTAAAGTCGCGTTTCAAATGTGCCATAAAGGTCTCCTTGAAATAGAATTGGGGGATCGCAAGCCTTTATACTTTTTACTATTATAACGGAAATTTTTGCCATGTCTATAAACAATCTTTGAATTTTGTCACGGTTGAAAAAATATGGACGGTGTGGTATGATAAAATCAGAAAAATATGGAGGTTTTATCTATGAGCCATGTAAAGGACCCCTCTCTTGCCGCCGACGGACGGATGAAGATCGAATGGGTGCGGGATTTCATGCCGGCCCTGGTGGCCATCCGGGAACGCTTTGAACGGGAAAAGCCCTTCGCGGGGAAAAAGATCACCATTTCCATCCACATGGAGGCGAAAACGGCCTTTCTGGCCCTCTGCCTGGCAGCGGGCGGCGCGGAGGTCCACGCTACTGGCTGCAACCCTCTGTCCACTCAGGATGACGTTGCGGCGGGTCTGGCTTCCATGGGCGTGCAGACCTATGCCATGCACGGCGTGGACGCGGAGACCTACCGGTCGCTTCTGGTGGAGGCCCTGTCCTGCCGTCCTGATCTGATTATTGACGACGGAGGGGACCTTTTAGACCTCCTGAGCGGAGATTATGCCCATTTGGGCGAAAATATCATCGGCGGCGCGGAGGAAACCACCACCGGCATCCACCGGCTCTATGCCCGCGCCCGGGAGGGAAAGCTACCCTTCCCCATGATGAACGTCAACGACGCCAAGTGCAAGCACTACTATGACAACAAATACGGCACCGGCCAGTCCGTCTGGGATGCCATCATGCACACCACCAACCTGCTGGTGGCGGGCAAGACCGTGGTGGTGGCCGGCTACGGCTACTGCGGCAGGGGCGTTGCCATGCGCGCCAAGGGCATGGGCGCCGACGTTATCGTGACGGAGATCGACCCCATCAAGGCTCTGGAGGCCTCCATGGACGGCTGCCGCGTCATGCCCATGGACGAAGCTGCGCCCCAGGGCGACATCTTCATCACCACCACCGGCTGCCGCGATGTCATCACCGCCCGCCATTTTCGGGTCATGAAGCACAATGCCTTCCTCTCCAACGCCGGCCATTTCAACGTGGAGGTCAACGGCGCGGAGCTGGAACAGATGGCCGTGCGGGTTTTCAAGCGCCGCAACGACATCGTGGGCTATGAGCTGCCCGACGGCAGAATTCTGAATCTGCTGGCAGAGGGCCGCCTGGTCAATCTGGCCTCCGGCAACGGCCATCCGGCGGAGATCATGGACACCAGCTTTTCCGTGCAGGCCCTGTCGCTGGAGTATATGCTGCACCACGG
>CAMGRA010000147.1 GCA_946061345.1 uncultured Clostridia bacterium
CCGGGCTTGCGGTGGTGGATGGCGGGCATGGCGTTATACAGGTGGGTCAGGTGGGTCACGCCTGCCGCGATCCCCGCCCGGGCCGCGTCATAGTCGGCATCGGTGTGGGCGATGGAGACGGTGCAAAGCTCCTTTGCCCGGCGGATGAATTCCACGCTGCCCGGCAGCTCCGGGGCGATATCCACGATCCTGACCAGACCGCCGCAGCCTTCATAAAGACGGCGGAAGGTCTCAAAATCCGGCTCGCGGAGGTATGCGCCGTTCTGCGCGCCCTTTTTCTTCTCGGAGAAGAAGGGCCCCTCCATCTGGATGCCCCGCAGGGCAGCGGCATCGGAAGGCCGTGCGTCCACAAAGGCACGTGCGGAGGCAAAGGCCTTTTCCAGCGTCTCATAGGGCAGAGTCATGGAGGCCGGCGCGAAGGAGGTCACGCCGTTTTTGGCCAGGTAGCGGGCCATCTTTTCCACACCGGCTGCGTCGCCGTCGGAAAAATCCGCACCGGAATTTCCGTGGGTGTGCACGTCGATAAGGCCGGGAAGCACATAGGCACCCTGCAGGTCTACGGCATCCTCCGCCGCCTCGCCCAGGACGCGGCAGAAGCGGCCGTTCTCCACGGAAAACGTGCCGCGCTCAAAGCGGAACTGTTCGGTATAGATGTTGGCATTTTTGTAATTCATGTCTTCCTCCTGAAAGAGCCGCCATACCGGCGGCTCTCTGTTTTTTGCAATTTATTTCCTGACTTCAGGCAGACTGGCAGCGGCTACGGACTGACCGACGCGGCGGGTTTTCTCGTCCGGCAGCATGACGCGCACCCTGGAGGCAAGCTCCGGGTATTCCTCGGCCATGATGCGCAGGCAGGTGTCCAGGATGATGCTGCCGCCGACGCCGGACATGACGCGTCCCAGGACGATCATGTGGTGCACGTCGTAGAAGCGGCAGTAGAGCTTCATGGTGTGGGCCAGATAGGTGCCGATGGATTCAAAGATCCGCTTTGCGCGCTCGTCACCCTTTTCCACCAGGCCCTGAACGGCCTTGAGCTTCTCGGCGGGCGTCAGGTCCTCTGCCAGCTCGATGCCGGCCTTGGGCGCAAGTTTGATGACCGCGTCCTGGGAAAAATACTTACAGCCAACACCGATGTCCGTGGACCATTCATCCTCCATCGCGCCCTCAAACAGGTCTACCGGCGCGAAAGCCAGCTCGTTGAGCCAACCCAGCACATTGCCGTCGGCATCCACATAGCCCACGGCCTCAGAGGTGCCCATGGCCATACCCATAACGGAGCCGCACTCCATGCCCATGGCTCCGGCAAGGGCGGTCACGTCGCCGTCATTGGCCACTACGATGGGCACGTCGCCCAGCTCCAGCGCGGCGCGGTCGTAGATGGACTTCACCAGGTCCCGTTTTTCACGCGGAACTTTGATGAACAGGGAGGATACCATGGGGCTGTTGCCGATGAAAACGCCCGCCGAGGACACGCCGATGCCGTCCACCCGGGGCATCTTGGACGCAGCGGTCTTGAAGGCCGACACGATGCCGTCAAAGTGATACTGGGGGTCCGACTCCGTCTTGGGGTGCCAGACGACCTCCTCGGAGTAGACGGTCTTGCCGTCGATGACAGCGGAGACCTTGCGGTCGGAGCCGCCGGCGTCGAAGCCGATGCGGCAGCCCTCCATATGTCCGCCGATGGAGACGGAGGACTCGTTGGCCTGGGGGCAGTCTTCCATGGGACAGTCGATGACCTCAAAGGGGACCTCATAGACGTCCTGCATGAACTGGACGTCGAATTTCCGTTCGCCCTCCAGGGTGTACGCCTGCTGGAGCCGCTGCGCCAGATCGCTGTCGCCGCAGATATAGATGCGGAAGCCGCCGATGGACCAGAGCAGGAATTTGACATACCGCTCTACATAGCGGTAATCCGCCTCACGCAGGGCCTCGGTGCCGTGGATTTTCGTATGATGCACGGAGATCTTGCCCTTGTCGCGCTCAATGGCGATGGTCAGGGGCTTTTCCGCGCCCTTTTCGTAGGCGTCGATCCAGACACCGAAGGGAATGAAGTCGCCGTCCAGGCAGGGGAGATTCTTAACCGAATATTCAATGCCTAAATAATTCATAGGTAACTCCTCAGTGCTTGGCGGATTCCTCCGCCACGATTCTTGTCATTTCGTCCCATTTCTGCTCCATGTCCGCCACCAGCTTGATCTGGGCTCTGGCACGGACCAGATTGTGCTCCGGATAGTCGATCTTGAAATAACGGTCGCCGTCCAGATAATCCGTCAGGAAGCGGACCGCCAGCTCCAGGGTGATGATCTTGGCACCCATGGGAAGCAGCTCCCGCTCCTTGCCGGTCAGACTGGGGCAGGCTGCCAGATAGCCGGCGGTGTAGACCCGGAAGAGGCTCAGGTCCAGCCCCATTTTGTCCGGGTCCGGCTCGTCCTCGGGGGCCGTCGCGGCGCCGAAACGGATGGAATCGCCGTAGTCGTAGAGAGAGGAACCGGGCATGACCGTGTCCAGGTCCAGGACGCACATGGCCTTGCGGGTATTCCGGTCCAGCAGGACGTTGTTGAGCTTGGTGTCGTTGTGGGTCACACGCAGAGGCAGCTCGCCGCTTTCCAGCAGGCGGCAGATGGTTCCCGCAGCTTTCTCCCGGGCCAAAAGAAAGTCGATCTCCTTTTGGGCGGAAGCGGCTCTGCCCACACGGTCAGCCCGCAGGGCCTCCCGAAACTGACGGTAGCGGTTGACAGTGTTGTGGAACATGGGGATCGTCTCATGGAGCGTTTCGGCAGGGAACTCCCGCAGCAGCTCCTGAAAACGACCGAAAGCAATGGCGCTTTCGTAGAGATCCCTGTCGGACTCCGGCGCTTCCAGGCACAGACCGTCGGCAAATTCATAGCAGCGCCAGTATTCGCCGTCCTCGTCCACATAGTAATAGGCTTCCGTGTCAGCCTGCAAAAAATTCAGGGTTTCGCTGGGATCGTCGACCTTATCGCGCAGATACTCCGTCACTGCGCCGACATTTTCCAT
>CAMGRA010000148.1 GCA_946061345.1 uncultured Clostridia bacterium
CGGCCCTCAAACACGCCGGCATTGCTCAGGTCGGTCATGCAGTCCACGTCCTTTTTGGGATCCAGACGGTTGCAGATCTCGTCGGTGTCCGCCTTGAGGTGCTTGGGCAGCGGGCGGAACATCAGCACGCCGTGGATGGCGTCGTTGGCGTTGAGCCCGTCGATAGCAGAAAGCACATCCTCCTTGGTGGCGTCGGCGGGCAGCACGAATTTCTGCACGTCGATGCCGATGAGCTCTGCGCGCTTGGTGGCACCGCGCTCATAGGACAGGTCGCTGGGGTCCTCACCGATGCGCAGGATGCCCAGGGTGGGGGTGACGCCCCGCTGCTTCAATGCGGCGGCGCGTTCGGTCAGCTTTGCGTTGAGGGCATCGGTGACTTCCTTGCCCAATAACTGTTTTGCCATAGTAACTCTCCTTATCGGAAGAAGCCGTTTTTCACGGTTTCAAAGATTTCGTCGGCCAGAGCGCCGTACTTGTCCAGCATGGACAGGCATTTTGCGTTAAGCTCTTCGGCGTAGGCGCGGTTTTTCAGGGTCTTGGTGTTGATAAAGACGTTGAGGGAGGCGGCCTGGAGGGCAGATTTGACGATGACAGCGCCGCAGCCCGCGTCGGAAACAGCCAGACGGCTGCCCTTGGCGGCGAAAACGGCGATGGCGTCCAGCGCCTCGCAGCACAGCTCCATGATGCGCACGGGGACGCGGCAGGCGATGACGGTGGCTTCCTCCATCACCTCGTCGCGGCTGGGGTCGTCCTTGGGGATGCTGTAGGCCTTGGCCAGGGGCAGGAAGCCCTCGGCGTCGGCGGGAACCTGGTCCAGAAGCTCGGTCTGGAGGGCGTCGCACTTTGCCTTGAGGGCGATGATCTCTGCCTCCACGTCGGCGTATTTCTTCTTGCCGACGGTGAGGGAGCCGACCATGTTGCCCAGTGCCGTACCCAGGGCACCTACCAGTGCGGCAGCGCCGCCGCCGCCGGGTGCAGGCTCACTGGAGGCCAGAACGGTCACAAATTCTCTGCAGGATGCAGTGGTCATATCCATAGGAAAATCTCTCCTTTTAATCTTCTTTGATGGGAAGCGGGGAAATGATGGGCTTGCCCTCGCGGTCGAGCAAAACGGTCAAGCCGCCGCTGTAGCCCGCAGCGTGGTAGAAATAGTTCACGCCCGTGACGGTATCGACCCATATTTCGCTGCCGGACATCGCACCGTCGGTATGAACGCGCACAAAACGCTTGTCCTTATTTGCCATATCTTTACCTCTACTTAAAAAACTCCGGCGGCACCGGCCGCCTGGGAGCGTCGAAAAACAGCAGCACGCCGCCCTGTTCCGACGCAGGCGGTGCTTCCGCCGCCACAAGGCTCAATTCCTCCGGCACGTGGCCCCAGGTTTCCTCGCCGAAGCAGCGGGCCGGAAGCTGAAAATACAGATGGCTGTGGCCCTTTGGCGCAAGGTCACAATCCTTTGCGTACAGCTCCCGCCAGCCGTCCCCCTCGCTGCCGTAAAAACGGATGGGGACGCGCCGCACTTCGTTATCGGAATTGCCCACGATCAAAAGCACGTTCAGCGGTTCGCCGCGGCGCAGGGTGGTCTGAGCCGGGAGGAGGGCGTCAAAGCTCACCATACAAACGCTCCTTTTGCGGAAAACTCCGGCGGGGGTGCCGCCGGAGTTGGATCAGCCGATCATACCAGACTTCCATGAAAAGCAGACAAAGTCCGCTTTTCACAGCGCGTCAACGCGTCGGAGTCTGCATGAGACATCTTCTGCACTTTTCGCACAGAAGGGCGACGCTTTCAGCGGTGCCTTTCCGATAAAAAGTGTCTGCTTTTTATCGGAAAAAGTATCAGAACAGGCCGGAGACCTTGCCCGTCTCGGTATCGACGTCGATGCGGCGATAGGCCGGGTCGGAGCTGGTGCCGGGCATCATGGAGATGGTGCCTGCCATCGGGCAGAGGAACTTGGCACCGCCGTACTCCAGGATGTCACGGATGGGCAGCCGCCAGCCCTTGGGAACGCCCTTCCAGCTGGGCTCGTGGCTCAGGGACAGGTGGGTCTTGACCATCATGGTGCAGTAGTCGGCATATTTGGGATCGGTCTCGAAGCGCTTGGCCTTTTCCAGAGCCAGAGGTGCCCAGTCAACGCCGTCGGCACCGTAGACTTCCTTGGCGATCAGCTCAACGCGCTGACGCAGCGGCATCTCCAGCGGATAGAGGAACTTGATCTCATTCTTCTCCTCGCAGGCGTCAATGACGGCCTCGGCCAGCTCGATGGCACCCTCGCCGCCGTAGCGCCAGTGGTTGGACAGGGCGCAGCGGACACCGCGCTCCTTGCAGAGCTTGCGGATGAGCTCGATCTCAGCGTCGGTGTCGGTGTAGAACTGGTTGATGCAGACCACGGGCACGATGCCGGACTTCTTGATGGTGTTGACGTGGTGGAACAGGTTCTCGCAGCCCTTTTCCAGCAGCTCCAGGTTCTCCTCGGTGTACTCGGTGGGCAGGGGACGGCCAGCGACGACAGCCGGGCCGCCGCCGTGCATCTTGAGGGCGCGGATGGTGGCCACCAGGACGGAGACGTTGGGCGTCAGGCCGGACAGGCGGCACTTGACGTTCCAGAATTTTTCAAAGCCGATGTCAGCGGCAAAGCCGGACTCGGTGACATGGTAATCGAAGAGCTTGAGGGCCAGACGGTCGCCGATGACGGAAGACTGGCCGATGGCGATGTTGGCGAAGGGACCGGCATGGATCAGGACCGGCTGGTGCTCGACGGAGTAGCACATGGTGGGGTTGATGGTGTTGCGCATCCAGGCGGTCATGGCGCCGGCAACTTCCAGATCCTCGGTGGTGACAGGCTCACCGCTGCGGCTGTAGGCCACAACGATCTTGCCGATACGCTCCCGCAGATCCTTCAGGTCGCGGGCGACAGCCAGAATGGCCATCAGCTCGGAGCCGACAGCGATACCGAACTTGG
>CAMGRA010000149.1 GCA_946061345.1 uncultured Clostridia bacterium
ACGCATAGTATCTACCGAAAAGAGGTCTTGTATCATGAATGTTTTGGATTGGCTGAAGATCCTGGTCCTCGGCATCGTCGAGGGCATTACCGAATGGCTCCCCATCAGCAGTACCGGCCACATGATCCTGGTCGACGCCTTCTGGAAAACACAAAATCACCCCGTCCTGACGGATGATTTCATGAAAATGTTCACCGTGGTCATCCAGTTCGGCGCCATTCTGGCCGTGGTGGTGCTGTATTTCCGCAAGCTGTGGCCCTTCCACACCAAGCGCAAACGGGCGGGCCATTCCTGGTTCGCCGAGCAGAGCGACGACAAATTCGTCGGCGGCATCCAGCGCTTCTGCGACAACTACTGCTACATGGATAAGATCGTCCTGTGGCTGAAGATCGCCGTCTCCTGCCTGCCGGCTATCATCATCGGCCTGCCTCTGGACGACTGGATGGATGAGCACCTCTACAACCCCGTGGTGGTGGCCCTGATGCTCATTCTCTACGGCGTGGCGTTCCTTTTCATCGAGCGTTACAACAAGCGCCGCAAGCCCCGCATCAACGCCCTGTCCCGCCTGACCTGGAAGGACGCGGCCCTCATCGGCATCTTCCAGGTTCTGGCCCTGGTGCCGGGCACCTCCCGCTCCGGTGCCACCATCCTGGGCGGTATCCTCATCGGCGCTTCCCGCGGCGTGGCAGCGGAATACACCTTCTTCCTGGCCATCCCTGTCATGTTCGGTGCCTCCCTGCTGAAAATCGTCAAATTCGGCTTTGGCTTTACCGGCACCCAGCTTGCCGTGCTGCTGCTGGGTATGGCGGTGGCTTTTGCCGTCTCGGTGGCGGCCATCAAATTCCTTATGAACTACATCAAAAAGCATGATTTTTCCGTCTTTGGCTGGTACCGCATCGCGCTGGGCGTTATCGTCCTGATCTGCGCTGCGTGGCTGCTGTAGGCGGCACAGACGGCCGGCAGCTGCTTCCTTCCCCGGAGGCTTGACTGCCGGCCGTCAGCCCTGTAACAGCAGATCCGTCAGCCGGTCGGCGAAGAATTCCGCGCTGCACAGGGCCTGCCGCAGGGTGTTTCCCGCTGCCCCCACCTCCAGCAGGATGGAATAGGGCGTGAGATACTGATTGTACCGCTCGGCCCGCAGCTGCAGCGGGCGGAAGCACCCCGGCGACGTTTTTTCGCACCAGGCCTGGAGCTTCAGGGCCATGGACAGGTTGCCCCGCCAGCCGGGATGCTCCAGTCCCGCCGCGTCGGTGCCCATGACCAGCATCATCTGCGCCGCCTCCCGGTCGCCGATGGAGCAGTTGACAGCCACCTCGCTGCCGTTTTCGTCCAGGGCCGCGTCCCGGTGGACGTCGATGACCATGCGGATGGAGGGATATTCCTCCAGATAGCGGCTGATGACCGCCGCCGCCCGTTCGTAGGCATCGTCATAGCCCGGCACGTCGTGAAGGGTCGTGTCGTGGAGGGTCGGAATGCCGTTATCGTTGAGCCGCCGGGCCAATGCCTGTCCCACCCGCACGACGTTGTGGTTCGTGTCCGTCGTCCGGTAGGCTCCGGCGGCGGTGTAGTCATCCCCGTCGGCGGGGGTGTAGGCCTCGGTGGCGTGGGTGTGGACGATGAGGATCATGGGCTCGTCCGACAGGGGAAAATCCAAAGGCTCCGTCAGCAGGGCCTCGGGATCGTAGACCGCCCCTGCCATATTGCGCACGGACACCAGCTCCGTGTCCTCCGCCGTCAGAAGTCCGCCGTGGTCCGGCGGTGTATACAGAAGCGTCGGATAGTACTGCGCCGCTTCCGCCGCCTGGGCTGACGGCTCGGCTGCTGTCTCCGGCTCCTGCGTGGAGGCCGGGCGGCTCCCCGCCAGCCCCAGCCGCAGTACCACCGCGATCAGCAGCACCGCAAAACAGGCCCACCGCAGCGACAGAAAAATTTTTTCCGTGTTGTTCATCGGCTCCACCCCATAAATAATGTATATGCGGTGAGTCCGCTCTTTAGAACCGGAAACGTTTTCCGCATTTCGACGGAAATCGCCCCGGAAACGGGCCGGAATTTGTTTGCTTTCCCAGGGAAATTCGGTGGACGAACCGGGTATTTTCTGTTATAATTAGAATAGCCATGAAATGGTTATGATATAAAAAGTGTAATGCTTTCCCGGTATCATACGGGAAGAGGATACGATATAATAAAGCGGATGCCGCTGTGTTGGGAAAGGATGTGACTGCCATGCTTGGAACGTCTGCCGTGATCTTTGTGCCCGACGACACTGCCAAAACGGGCCTGCCCAGGCCGCTGATGCTGCAAAGGGTTCTGGGTGCGCCGCTGCTGGCCTGGCTGGCAAACACGCTCCTGGAAGACGGCGTTTCCCGCTTTTTCCTGGTCTGTCGGGAGGAATTCTCCGACTGTGCCCTGGCCTGTATGCCGAAGGAAGCAGAGGTCACCGTCACCCGGGACAGCAACCCCAGCGACCTGCTCCATGTTTTCCTCTCCACTGCGGAGGAATCGGAGCGGGATGTCACCGTGGTGGCCGGTCCCGCTGTATGGCTTCCCGCTATGACCCGCCGCTCCGGCAGCCCTGTCTCCGCCTGCGTTTTCCGGGCAGGTCGGGAGGCGCTCATGGGCGCGTTGGATGAACAAGGCTCCCTTTCTCACTTTTTGAAAGAAAAATGCGTTGTTTTGAACGATTATGATGGATTTTACCCAGTGGATTCCGTCGCTGCCGCCATGGAGCTGGCGCCCATGCTCCGCAGAGACCGTATGCTTCGGCTGGTCCGGCAGGGCGTGGAGGTCTTTGACGCCGACCGCTGCGATGTGGAACCCTCCGTCCGGTTGGAGGAGGGCGTCAGGCTGCTGCCGGGAGCGATTTTGCGCGGTAACACCATAATTCGCTCAAAAGCGGTCATTGGCCCCTGGAGCCTGGTGGAGGACAGCGAGGTAGGCGAGGGCGCGACGGT
>CAMGRA010000150.1 GCA_946061345.1 uncultured Clostridia bacterium
ATACTCTTTCCGCAAGGCAAACACAAATTATGGGAGAAAGGAACGTATCATGCAAGTAACACTCACCCATCTGCCGGATACGGCGGCAGAATTTGAGGCCCTGTCCCGCCACACACCGGAGGAGGTCTGCGCATGCTTCCTGTGCGCATTGAACCTATACATAAAGGACAAGGACGCGGGTGTGGCCGCCATGGACCTGCTGCGCGGGCCGCGTCCCATGACGCCTTATGACGCCCAATTCCTGCGGGACCGCCTGCGGGGCAAGGAGTATCTGCCCCTGGCCTACTTTGAGGGCGCAGCGCCGGAAAACAGCTATACCCCTGCGCAGCCCTATGTGCTGAACGTCCTGCCGGATCCCCGCCCCCAGGACATGGAGCCGGGCTATCTCCGGCTGTTTCTCAGGACGGCAGGCGCGGATTCTCCCCGTCCCATCAAGCTGCGGCAGAAGCCCTCTACCGGGGAATGGTTTTTGTGGGAGTATTCCAGCCCCTTGAGCGGCATCCGCATCCCCGCCGCGCAGGACCCGTGGGCATGACGCGATGGGAAAGAGATGTTTGACGCTGGTGCTGGCGCTGCTGCTGGCACTCAGCCTGAGCGCCTGCGGCAGCCGGCCGGATAGCACCACTCCCCCCACCGGCAGCGGCGGAGAAAACGACAGCGCATCGCCCACACCTGCATCGCATGACACCACCTATTGGACTGCCGTGCGGTACGAGTCCTACAATCCCTCCTTCGGCCGCACGGAGGTCAGCGCCATGCCCACGGAGAAATGGTGGGCGGACCTCTACCTCAATGAGGACGGAACCGCGCTGTTCCGGGAGGCGCTGGGCTTTGGCTACGCCTCCTACCTGATAAACGCCGAATGGTGGCTGGGGGCGGACAATGCCCTGCGGCTGACCGGAGAGGATACTTACGGAGACTTCGTTGCCATGGACGGACGCAAGGAGAAGGATGGCTCCGTGATGCTGGAGACCCCTTACGGGAATCGCTTCTATTTTGAGCCGGCGGAACGGCCGGTTTCCGGCGGGGAGCTCTGTATGGCGGATCTGGAGGGGACCTGGCGGATGAGCGCCGGTGAAGTGGAGGGCGACGAGTTCAGCCCGGAGGAGATGCACATGGCCTCTCTGCTGAACATTGAGCGCTGGTGGTCCGACGATGAGGGCGGCTATACCCTGCGTGCCGACTACTACAGCGCCCACCTTTTGGATACGGACGCTCCGGAATACGAGACGGAGGAGGAGCTGCTGACGGAAAAGCTGGATGAGCCGCTGATGTACGGCCTTCCCAACGAGCTTTGGTCCGCTCGGCTCTACGCCGAAGACTCTGAGACGGAGTACTATGTCACCCTGACGGACCGGAACACCCTGTACCTCCAGCAATACTATGAGCTGGACAACGCGCCGGCAGCCCGCACCGCTATCTATACGCGCGAAGAGAGCCTCCTGCCGGAGACGCTGACGCTGGCCCTGGCGGACGAACCCGATAAGTCGCTGATGTTTTACTGGCGTGACCCGCCTGCGGAGGTGGCGCGGCCGCTGGCGGCGATCCCTATGACCGCGCTGGAGAAAGGCGGGCAGAACAAGCTGCTGCTGGTGGGACGCTGGTATGAGACGGATATCCAGTTCTGCACGGGCAGCGCCGAGCAGAATGAGGACGGCACACTGGGTGAGTGGCTCACGGATACGGTGCTGTATGAGGGAACGATCCGGATCAACGAACCCCAGTGGTTCTCTCTTACGATTCCGGAGAAAACGGCAAAGCTGTGCCTGTTCATGAAGCGGCCCTGGGACGAGAGCTGGTTTACCTGGCCCATTACGGATCAGGCTCCGTTTTTTGTCAGCGGCGACACCTTCCTGACGGAGGCAGAATAGTGTCCCGCCGCCCTGACGGCGAAGCGGCAGTCATTGCAAGGAAACCATTTCAAACAAAACCAAACAGAAAAGGAGACAGGAACTATGGGACTCATTAAAGCGGCATTGGGCGCAACCGGCGGCGTGCTGGCCGACCAGTGGAAGGAATACTTCTATTGCGAAGCCATCCCCTCGGACGTGCTGGCGGTAAAGGGCAGGAAAAAGGCCACGGGCCGGTCCAGCAACAAGCACGGCGACGACAACATCATCACCAACGGCAGCGTGATCGCCATTGCGGACGGCCAGTGCATGCTCATCGTGGAGCAGGGCAAGGTGGTCGATGTGTGCGCAGAGCCCGGCGAATACACCTACGATATGTCCACCGAGCCGAGCATCTTCTCCGGCGATCTGGGCGATGGCGTCAAGGACGTGTTCGCCAACATCGGCAAGCGCTTCACCTTCGGCGGCGAAGCCCCCAAGGATCAGCGCATCTACTACTTCAACACCAAGGAGCTGACGGGCAACAAGTACGGCACGCCCAGTCCTGTTCCCTTCCGCGTGGTGGACCAGCGCGCTGGCATCGATCTGGATATCGGCATCCGCTGCTTCGGCGAGTACAGCATCCGGCTGAAAAACCCGCTGCTGTTCTACACCAACGTCTGCGGCAACGTCAGCGAGGACTATAAGACCGAGAATATCGCGGGCCAGATGAAAACTGAGCTGCTGACCGCTCTTCAGCCCGCGTTTGCAAAGATCAGCGAAATGGGGATTCGCTACTCCGCCCTTCCCGGCCATACCCTGGAGCTGGCAGACGCCCTCAATGAGCAGCTTTCCGGCAAGTGGCGTGACCTCCGCGGCATGGAGATCGTCTCCTTCGGCGTTTCCAGCGTAAAGGCCAATGAGGAAGACGAGCAGATGATCAAGGAGCTGCAGCGCAACGCGGCCTTCATGGACCCCACCCGCGCGGCGGCGCACCTTGTCGGCTCGCAGGGCGACGCGATGAAAGCGGCGGCCGCCAACACCGGCGCAGGCCCCGCCATGGCCTTTATGGGCATGGGCATGGC
>CAMGRA010000151.1 GCA_946061345.1 uncultured Clostridia bacterium
GTGGAGCGGGAACGGGAGATCGCGCGGCTGGAAAAGGAAATGCGCGCCGCCGCCCACATGATGGAATACGAATACGCCGCTGTCCTGCGGGACCGCATCATCGAGCTGCGCGGCGAAAAATAACACTGTTCGCCTTGCTTTAAAGCTTTTTATCAAGAACCAGGGAGGCTCTGATACTAATTCTTAATAAAAACCTTTGGTTTTCATTAAGAAGGCACCGCGATTTGCGTTGCCCTTTTGTGGCAAAAGCCACAAAAGCCGTCTCATGCAGTTCTTGACGCGCCTTTGGCGCTATAAAAAGCTTTAAAGCTTTTTATCAAGAACTAGTATGAATAAATCTGCAAGAGCGGTCAGCGAGGGATTTTACCGCAAGGCAACGTTTGGAAAACGCAGGAATACTTTGTGTATTTCAAGTTTTCCGAACGGAAGAATTGCGGCAAAAGACCCACTGAGCGCCGCAGCCAATTTGTTCAGAGGTTCCCTGGTATGAAATGAATATTTTAATCGGTTTTTAGTATCAAAAGCAAAGAATCGGAGGCTGTTCCAAAAAACGGAACAGCCTCCGTGCTATGCAGCTAACTTCAATTCTTGAACCGGGAAAAACTCCCAACCTTTCGCGCTACGGCGTCTCCGCACTCTCCGTCGGCGCGGTGGTTGGCTCTGTTGTCGGTTCTGTGGTCGGTTCCGTCGTCGGCTCCGTGGTGGGCTCGGTGGTGGATTCCGTGGGCGGCTCCGTCGGCTCGGTGCTCTCCGTGGGCGAGGTGCTCTCGGTGCTCTCATCCACCCAGTGGGCGATCTCACGGTCGCGCTTGTCGTAGCTGGAATAGCAGACGATCTCCGTGGAGAGCAGGTTGCCGCTCATGTCGTACTTGTAGCGGTAGGTGGTGACATCGGCGCCGTCGTAGGCCGTCTGGATGACCTGGCCCTCGGAGTAGCCCGAGTACTTCTGGAAGTTGGTCATGCCCGGATAGATGTCGATCTTCTTTTCCGTCGCGGGATACCAGCCGGTGACCACGTAATCCAGCTCTACCTTATAATCCTTGGTATCGGTGCCCACAAAGCGCATGTGGACGTAGCCGTCGGAAACGGAGGCATCGATGCGGATGGGATAGGGGGTGTTGTTGCGCCACTTATAGTCCAGGCTGCCCCAGTAAACGGTGGCATCCATGCCATAGTAAATATAGGAGGGCAGGTACTGGTGCTCGGCGCGCTCGACGACCTCCAGGTCTGCCTTGATGGTGCAGTAGAAGATGGTGGAAGCCACCTGGCAGACGCCGCCGCCCAACTGCTGGACGGTCTCGCCGCCGACGTAAACACCGGCCTCGCCGTAACCCTTTTCCGCCGTGCGTTCGCCCACGACCTTGTTGAAAGAGAAAGTCTCGCCGGGCTTGACGATGGTGCCGTCGATGGCCTGACAGGCCAGCTCAAGGTTGTGGGTACGGACGGGGTTGTAGACGTGGGGGCTGTCGTAGTAGGACAGCACGTCGGTGAACAGCTTGGTCTCCAGGACCTCCTTGGTGTATTCCGGCTCCAGCTCCTGAAGGATCAGGGTCACGGTCTCGCCGGGCAGGGCCTTTTCAAAGGCGATGACGGCGTCGGACATCCGGAAGCCGTAGCCGTTTTCGCTCTCGCTGATCTCGTAGGTGTCCTCGTCGATGTAGGCGTTGACGGGAGCCTTGCAGTCATACTTCTTGTAGAGTTCGTCCAGGTCGCAGGGCTCGGGGATGGTCTCGTCATAGACGTACTGCAGCTCGTAGCTGCCGCTCATGTAGGACTCCACGATCTCCTGATACAGGGCGTCGATGTCGATGTTGCGCTCCAGGGTGCCCAGGGTGATCTCCAGGGCATCCACCGTCTGGGGATTTCCGTCCTTGTCGGTGACAGTGGCGGTGGTCTTTTTGACTTCTGTCTCCGTGCCCTCGCTGGCGGTGTCCTCCAGGGTGCTCTCCAAAACCTCGCGGATGTAGGTCTCGTTGACGGTCAGATAGTTGGACACGTCCAGATCCACCCGCTCGTCGTTGCTGTGGGAGCCGAGACCCCGGCCGACCTTATAGGCAGCGGACACGGCGGCCTCCACATCCAGCGTCACGCCCACGTCCTCCGGCAGCAGCCGCAGGGTCTTATCCAGCAGATAGGGTTTGCCGTCCTTGTCCAGAGGGGCGTCGGTGGTGGTGGGCGGCGTGGTCTCCTCGGGGATGGCGGCAGTCACCTGGGCATCCTCCACCGGATTGCCGTAGATGTCATAGACCACCTCGGTCTTGGGGTCGTAGGTGGTGACATAGGTGGGGAAATCGGCACCCAGCGTGTAGAAGCGGATGTCCATATCCTCGTCGAAGGACACGTCCTTCAGGGCTTCCTTGGCCTCCTCCACGGTCATGCCGCCGATGTTGACGCCGGCGATGTAGACGTTTTGGGCAATGGTCTCGTCGCCTCGCAGGTAGAGATAGCCGACAACACAGGCCAAAATGACGCACAGCGCGCCGACAACGCCCAAAATCAGGGGCAGCTTGCTTTTTTTCTTCTTTCTCGGGCTGCCGGAGGGACCGGCAGGTTTGTCCGCATTGGTCCGGCGGATGGCTGAAGGTGCCTGGGGGTTGTAAGCGCTGGGCTGCGGACGGTTTCCTTTTTCAAATTTTCCCATATTGTTCTCCTTATTTACGGTGACGCAGGTAACGCGAAAGCGATTCTTCGTATCATATATTATACCGAAATTACGACAAATTGCAACAGGCTTTTGGCAAAGAAACGTGTCTGTTTGTAAAAATTATGTAAACCAAAAACCGGCGGACGGCAGAAACGACAAATCGTGCGTAGGGACCGGCGCCTGTCCACGGAACGCACTGCCCGAAAGCCTCCGCACGCGTAGGGCGGACAGAG
>CAMGRA010000152.1 GCA_946061345.1 uncultured Clostridia bacterium
TACCCAAACATTATAAGGGGAATAAATTATGATTGCAATAGCAAATCCGAGGAAAAATGAAAAAACAAGCCGGTTCCGAAGCACAAAAAACAGCCAAAGCCTCCTAAAGAGACTTTGGCTGTTTTGCAGACCGGGAACCTATGACGTTATGCTACCCCGGTCAAAGGGGAGCATGGCTCCGCATCATTGGTGCCCCAGCAGTGTCCGTGCATATCGGTGGTGGAGAGTACGGTGAATTCACCCAGCTCCGCAGCCGAAGCGCCTACGGGCAGAACGCCCAGAAGCAGGGTCAGCATACAAAGCAGTGCGAGGCCGCGCCTGAGGATATATTTCATGATGATGCCTCCTTTCTTGATAGTTTTAACTGTTATCATTTCATCTTCTTTTTCTGGCCCTTGCAGGAAAGGAAATGACGGAATGGGAAAAATAGGCAAAGTGTACAATTTCTCCTGCTTTTACCAGCTTAAAAATGAAAAGTTAAAAGCAACAAACCGGCGCTTTGCACAAAATGGAGAAGAGGGGATACCAAAAACGGGTTGTTGTGTGATATAATAAAAAATAGCGGCTATGGTTCCGAAAAACATAGCCGGCTGTAAAAGAAAACGAAATGAAAAAGAGGAACCGGGTAATGACCACTGACCAACTGACCGCGCTTTTGACAGCGGACCCTTCAGCCGTGCTGGAAAGCGACCGGCGGCACTATTCTAAGCAGATCCTTCAGGCGGCGCAGATCGTCGCCGCCAATGCCAGACAGCGACCTGTGATCCTGCTTGCCGGACCTTCCGGCTCCGGCAAGACCACCACTGCCCTGCTCCTGGAACGGGAGCTGGACCGCATGGGCATAAAGACCCACACCCTGCAGATGGACGACTACTTTTCTCCCCTGACGCCGGAGGAACTGGTGCTTCTTAGAGAGAACAAGCTGGACCTGGAGAAGCCCAGCCGGGTGGATATCCCGTTCTTCCGGGAGCAGCTCGGACAGATTTTGAGCGGGGAGGAGGTCCTCCTGCCGCGCTACGATTTCAAACAGAGCAAGCGGGTATTTGACGGCCGGATCCTGCGCCGTAAGCCGGGTGAGCTGGTCATCATGGAGGGCATCCACGCCCTGAATCCCGAGGTGACGGGCTACGCCGACCGCACCACCCGCATCTATGTCAGCGTCCGCACTCGTATCACCGCCCGCAGCGGGCAGGTCCTCCATCCGTCGAAGATCCGTCTTGCCAGACGGCTTCTGCGTGACCGCACCGGACGGGGACGGAAGCTGACGGAGACCATTTCCATGCGCGAGCGCGTGGACCGTGGCGAGCAGAAATACATCATGCCCTTCAAGCCACTGGCCAATTGCAGCGTGGACTCCTTCTATTCCGCCGAAATGAGCGTCTACCGCAGTTATCTCTATGAGGATCTGAAGGCTCTGGTGCCGGACTATCCCGATCTGGAGGACCTGATCTGCGTTTTGGGAGAGCTGCCGGAGGTGGCCTCCGAGCTGGTGCCGGAGGATTCCCTGCTGCGGGAATTCATCGGCGGAAGTGTGCTGAACTATTGAAAAACCTTGCGTTTTCCCAACTCAACCGTTGGTTGAGTTGGGAAAAATTCCGTCATAAACTTACAGATGATTGCTTTTTTCTCTGCCGTGTGGCATAGTGAAGACACAAAAAGGAGGGGAAACCTATGAACAATACAACCATCGGCGACCGTATCAAATACCATCGCAAACGCCTGGGCATGACCCAGGAACAGCTTGCCGAACGCATGGGCGTCAGCGCTCAGGCGGTCAGCAAGTGGGAAAATAACCTGTCCTGCCCGGATATTTCCGTTTTGCCTGAGCTGGCAGAGGTCTTCGGCATATCCGTCGACGAGCTTCTGGGAAAGACCGACAGCACGCCTGCCAGGGAGGCGGAAGTGGTGGATGAGGACAAGGACAAAGGCATCAGCGTCCAATGGAACTGGAGTGCCAAGAGCGGCAGCATCTGCTTTGCCCTTTACATCCTGACCGTCGGCGTCCTGCTGCTGCTGCGCGGCTTCATCCCGGCCATGGACATCTCCTGGTGGACCATCGTGTGGACCACCGCCCTTGTCTATATCGGCGTCAGCGGCATGATCGGCGGCTTCTCGCTGTTCTGCCTGGCCATGACCCTGGCAGGCGTCTATTTCCTGCTGTCGGCCTATGAGCTGCTGCCCTTCAGCCTGGGCTGGGGCGTTGTGCTCCCGGCAGCGCTGCTGCTGTGGGGCGCGGGCCTGCTGGTGGACATTTTCATCGGCAAGAAGCCCTGGCGGCGTTACGTAAAAAACAAGCCCGGCAAGACCACGGTACACAATAATAAAAAGCTGCATCATGAGTATAGCTGCACCGACGGCTACCTGCGCTGTGAGCTGAGCTTCGGCGAGTGCCGGGCGGCGGTGGTGACGCCTCTGCTGCGCGGCGGTTCCATCGACAGCAGCTTCGGCGATTTCACCGTGGACTTCTCCGCCTGTGAGGCCCTGACACCCGACTGTGAGATCGACGTAGACAACAGCTTCGGCAACCTGACGCTGCTGGTGCCGGATAAGTTCCGCGTGGAGCTGAGCCAGAATCAGTCCTTCTCCTCTCCGACGGAGATCAAGGGCGAGCCTGCCCCCGAGGTCCAGGGCACGCTGCACATCAAGTCCGACGTCAGCTTCGGCTCCATGGAGATCCGATATATTTAATAATGTAGGAAAACCAACCGTAGGGGCGGACGACCCTGTCCGCTCGAAGCTGCCGGAGGCAGCCTTCTGGCTAAGGGCTAAGGACTAAGGGTGAATGACTGAGGTGTCTGCTCCGCAGACGAATAAAAACGGCACGCCGAGTCGGCGCGCCCTACGGCGTACTGCTTCCGATCGCAAGGGTCCGC
>CAMGRA010000153.1 GCA_946061345.1 uncultured Clostridia bacterium
GCCATCAAGGTCGGCGGGAAGAAGCTCTATGAGCTTGCCCGCAGCGGCAGGGAAGTGGAGCGGAAGCCCCGCAGCATCCACGTTTTTTCCATTGACCTGCTGGGGTTTGACGGCACGGAGGTGGTTCTTCGCATGCACTGCTCCAAGGGCACCTACGTCCGCACCCTCTGCCACGATATTGGCGCGGCCCTGGGCTGCGGCGGCTGTATGTCGGCTCTGCGGCGGATACAGGCGGGCATCTACACCGAGGCCCGGAGCCATACCATGGAAGAAATTCTGGCCTGTGGGGAGCCGGAAACGCTGCTCCTGCCCACGGACAGCCTGTTTTCCGCCTATCCGCGGCTGACTTTGACGGCCAATCAGGAAAAGCAGTGCCGCAACGGCGCTTCCTTTTCCATCGGGCGGGTGCCGGGACGCTGCCGTGCCTACGCGCAGAACGGCGAGTTTCTTGCGCTTTGTGAGATCGACGACGGGAAATTTAAAACCGTCAAGAGCTTTTTTGAGGTTTGAAAAACTGAGGTTGACACTATGGAGCAATGCGTTCTCGCACTGGGATTTTTTGATGGCGTGCATCTGGGCCACGGCGGACTGCTGAAAAAGACGCGTGAGGTGGCTGACCGCCTCGGACTGTCCGCCGCCGCGCTGACCTTTGATACCCACCCGGATACCCTGGTCTTCGGTGCCACGGTGCCGCTTTTGAATACGCCGGAGGAACGAAAATACCTGATGCAGACCCTCTATGGCATTGACGAGGTGCTGACCCTCCATTTTGACCGCGCGACCATGGAGCAGCCCTGGCAGGAATTCATTCGGGAAACGCTGGTTCAGAAGTATCACGCCGCCCATGTGGTCTGCGGCCACGATTACCGCTTCGGCGCAGGCGGCAGGGGAACGCCGGAAAAGCTGGCGGAGGAATGCGCGTGCCTGGGCATGGGCTTTGACTGCATCCCGGAGATTTGTCTGGAGGGGCAGACCGTATCTTCCACCCTCATCCGCAGCCTTTTGGAGGGCGGAGAAACGGCAAAGGCGGTGCGCTTTCTGGGCCACCCCCATATTCTGACCGGCACCGTCATCAGCGGCAGACGCCTGGGCCGCACCCTCGGCATCCCAACGGCAAATCTCTCCGTACCCGGGGGGATCCTGGTGCCGAGATTCGGCGTCTACGCGGCAAGGGCGGTGTTTGACGGTCAGACCCGGCTCGCCGTGGTCAATATCGGCATCCGCCCCACGGTGGACGGCCATACCGTCACCGTGGAGCCGTGGATATTGGACTTTGACGGGGACCTCTACGGTCACACCCTCCGCCTGGAGCTGACTGATTTTCTTCGCCCGGAACAGAAATTTGCCTCTCTGGAGGCGCTGAAAGCCGAAGTCCTCCGCAACGCGGAGACGGTGAGAAGCCGAATGAAATCATAACCACCGGCCGTGCCGGTGATATGCACCAGCCCCCTTGGGGCAAGCCCTCGGATGAGCCTATAGTCTCATCGGCTTTTCATTCGCTTGCATGAAGAGTCCTTCCATCGCAGATGCGGTTATGCACACATCCCAGGCCCCCTCTGACGAGGGGGCTGGATTTTTGCGCAGCAAAAAGACTGGGGGAGAGATTTTCTCTTCTTGTTTCTCTCCCTCCGTCTTCGCCTTACGGCGAATCCACCTCCCTCATCAGAGGGAGGCTTTCCGCTGCGGCGGGACTCGGCTTAGCGAAAGATTTTTGGTACCACCAGCCCGGTGGTGGTTTTCTTTAACCAATAATGAAACGCCTGCCGGGTCGACTGCTTTTCAGTCGATCCGGCAGGCGTTTTTCTATGGGTCATGTGTCGTCGCCGTGGGTTTCTGTTATGCTTTCAGCAAATTTGCAAATATCCTCGGCGGCTGCGGCGTTGATATATTTCTTTTGGTTGGCTCTCATCTGCGGGGCAAGCTCCGACAGCTTTTCCAGCGCAGCCGGCAGCTCCTCGACCCGGTTGCCCACGGCAAGGCTCATGCCGCACTGCTGGAAAAACGCCATGTTCTTGTTCTCGCAGCCGGGGATGGGGGAAATGTGGATCAGCGGGATGCCGCTGACTGCCGCCTCGGTGGAGGAAAGACCGCCGGGCTTGGAGAGAAAGGCATCGCAGGCCTTCATATACAGAGCCATCTTGTCCGTTATTCCGATGGGAAGGACCCGGGGATCTGTGCCGTAGTCTGCCTGGAGCTGCTCCATCAGCTTTTCATTGTTTCCGCAGATCACGATCAGACGGTAGGAGGGTTGCTTCTGAAAGTATTCGCAAAGAAGCCCCACCGTTTTGCCGATGAGCCCGGCACCCATGCTGCCGCCGGAGAGCAGAAGGTAGCGGTTTTGCGGGTCCAGGCCCAGTTCGTTCAGGGCCTCCTCCCGGGAGATGTCCGCGCAGAAGCTCTGCCGGACCGGGATCCCGGCGGGGACCAGCTTCTCCTCGGGGATGCCGCGGCGAACGAAATCCGGGTTCAGCGCTTTGGCAGGCGTCACGTAATAGTCGCAGTCGACCTCCTCCGTAAAGGGAACGCAGACATAATCCGTGGCGACAAAGATCCGCTTCGGCAGGGAAATACCCTTGTTTTTCATGTTGGCCAGAATTTCGCCGGGGAAAATATGGGTCGTGAAGATCACGTCAAAGGGATGCTCCTGCAGATAGGACTGCATTTTGCCCAGCATTCCCTTGTTGACGGCGTAGACGGGAGAGCGGATCGGCAGGCGGCGGTACTCGTCGCCCAGCTTGTAAATGACCCCGAACAGCCGCGGCGTCTTCTGCGCGATCTTGATATAGGTGTTTCCGACCTTTCGGTCCAGATTCTTTCCCGCAAGCTCATAGGGGTCGAGCATGACGGCGTGATGTCCCCGCAGCGTCAGGG
>CAMGRA010000154.1 GCA_946061345.1 uncultured Clostridia bacterium
TTGAACCACTGCTTGATCTTGGTGCGGGCCTGGTTGCTGTTGCAGATCTTCAGCCAGTCGCGGCTGGGGCCCTTGGCGGATTTGGAGGTCAAAATCTCCACAATGTCGCCGTTGGCAAGGGGCTGGTCAAAGCTGGCGATGCGGTTGTTGACCTTGGCACCGACCATGGCGTTGCCGACGCCGGAATGGATAGCGTAGGCGAAGTCGATGGGGGTGGAGCCAGCCGGCAGGGACATGACCTTGCCCTTGGGGGTAAAGACAAAGACCTCGTCGTCAAACATATCCACCTTCAGCGACTGGATATAGTCCTCGGCGTCGTTTTCCTCCTGCTGGCTCTCCAGCAGGCGGCGCACCCATTCAAAGTCCTTCTCGTTGCCGCCGTCGATGCCCTGCTTGTATTTCCAGTGGGCGGCGATGCCGTATTCCGCCGTTTCGTGCATCTCCCAGGTGCGGATCTGCACCTCGAAGGGGATGCCCTCCTGGCCGATGACGGTGGTGTGGAGGCTCTGATACATATTGGGCTTGGGGGTGGAGATATAGTCCTTGAAGCGTCCCGGGACCAGGTTGAACAGGTCGTGGATGTGGCCCAGGACGTTGTAGCAGTCGGGGATGGTGTCGACGATGACGCGGAAGGCGTACAGATCGTAAAGCTCGTCGATGGTTTTCTTCTGGGTCTGCATCTTGCGGTAGATGGAGTAGACGTGCTTGATGCGGCCGTAGATGGTGCCGTGGATGCCCACTGCCGACAGCCGCGTGGTGATCTTGCTCTGGATGGCCCGCATGAAGCTGTCGGCCTCACGCTGATGGTCGGCCAGATACTGCATGATCTCGTTGTAGCCTGCCGGGTCCAGATATTTTAAGCTGGTGTCCTCCAGCTCCCATTTGATCTTCTGCATACCAAGACGGTGTGCCAGGGGCGCGTAGATGTCCATGGTCTCGCGGGATTTGGAGATCTGCTTGGCAGGCGTCTGGTATTCCATGGTGCGGGTGTTGTGGAGGCGGTCGCAGATCTTGATGAGGATCACGCGGATGTCCTTGCTCATGGCCATAAACATCTTGCGCAGATTCTCCATCTGCTGTTCTTCCAGGGTGGAGTATTCCACGCGGGTCAGCTTGGTGACCCCCTCCACCAGCGCCGCCACTGTGGAACCGAACTGACGGGCGATCTCGTCGTAGGTGGAATCGGTGTCCTCGATACAGTCATGGAGGATGGCGCCTAAAATTGCGTCGGTGTCCAGACCGGTCTCCGCGACGATCTCCGCCACGGCCAGGGGATGAATGATATAGGGAGAGCCGTCCTTGCGCTTCTGACCCTCATGCTTGGTCCTGGCGTACTCCACGGCGCGGTCAATGAGGGCCATGTCCGCCTGGGGGCAGTGCAGGGCAATGCTCTTTTTCATGCTTTCATAGTGTTCGGCAAAGGTTTCCATTCAAACACCTCGCAATCTGTGATAAAGTCGGCTGTTTTCCAGCGGGTTTTTTTCGCAGCCGGGGCACAGCCGCACCTCCACCAGGGAGCGCTCCCTGCGGAGGGTCAAAAACCCCAGCTCCGCCAAAACGGCAAGGCAGCTCAGGGTGCGGCGGATGCTGTGGCGGCCGCCGGTATAGGCGCAGACCGCCGCCGCCAGGTCCGAAAGCTCACAGCGCAGGCACTGGCCGTTGGGCGCGGCGGCGCGCAGATAGTGCCAGACGTCGATGATGTCCGACCGCTCCGGCGCAATGGCCGCAAGCTCACTTTCCGACAAATCCCCTCCGGCGCTGAAGCGGTCAAAGAGGGCGCTGGGAGAGCAGCGGCGCAGGTCGATGAGGCTGAGCTGCACCGCCTTTTGGCCCCGGTATTCGTTGATTTGCAGGTGGAAAGCCACGTCCACCCGGTCGCCGACGGCCAGCTTTTTTGCAAGGCTGCCGCCGGAAAAATAGATGGCCTGCAGCGCCGTGCCGTCTCTGGCGCGCAAAAACAGGCGCAGATGCTTGCCGCTGCCGACGGTGCCAAGACGCTCCACCACGGCCTCACTGAGGCAGAACACCGGCTTTGGGCAGCCGGTGCCGCAGGGCTCCAGCTCGGAAAGCTCCCCGGTGTTTTCCAGCGTCAGCAAGGCCCCCGGGACCTCGCAGTCGATCTCCAGAGCGGAACGGGCCAGTCCTGAGGCGGAAAAAGCCTCCGCCCGCTGGCAGATGGCCCGGCGGAAAATGTCGATGTTGCCGCGCTGGATGGTAAAGCCCGCCGCCAGCTCGTGGCCGCCGTAGCCCTCCAAAAGCTCCGACAGCTCTGACAGGGCGGAAAAGAGGTTGAAGCCGCCGTAGGAACGGGAGGAGGCCTTGCCCCGGTCACCGTTGAGACAGATCAAAAAGGTCGGGCGGCAGAATTCCTCGCTGAGACGGGAGGCGACGATGCCCACCACGCCCTGATGCCAGTTTTCTCCGGCCAGAACGATGGCGCTGTCTGCGCCGTGCTTCCCGCGCAGACGACCGGCGGCCTCCCGGTAAATTTCATGCTCCGTGGTCTGCCGTTCCCGGTTGAGACGGCAGAGAGTCTCCGCCAGCTCGGCGGCTCTGGCCTCGTCGTCGGTCAGAAACAGCTCCACAGCCAGCTCCGCGTGCTCCATGCGTCCGGCGGCGTTGATCCGGGGGGCCAGAACGTAGCCGATGGTGGTGGCGGTGATGGGCTGGGCGTCGCAGCCGCAGGCGGCCATCAGGGCGCGGATGCCCAGACGCTGGGGCTTTTGCAGGGCTTTAAGACCCTGAACCACCAGGCGGCGGTTCTCCCCGCACAGGGGCATGACGTCGGCAATGGTGCCCAGGCAGAACAGGTCGCAGTAGCGTTCGGCGATCTCCTCCTGGTCGCCGTGGAGGG
>CAMGRA010000155.1 GCA_946061345.1 uncultured Clostridia bacterium
ATTCAATTTCCAGGCGGTGGGAAGCCGGCAGGATCTCCTGCTTCTTCGGCAGGGTCAGGCTCAGAACGCCGTCATTGTACTTCGCCTTGATTTTCTCCACATCGACGGAGGAGACGTCAAACTCACGGGCGTACTTGCCGTAGGAGCGCTCGATGTGGACGTACTTATCCTTGTCCTTGCTCTTCTTCTCGCAATGACGCTCGGCGTTGATGGTCAGGGTGTCGCCGTTGATATCCAGGTGGATATCCTTCTTGTCAAAGCCGGGCAGGTCGGCCTCCAGCAGATAATGGTCACCTTCGTCGGTGATGTCGGTCTTGAACTCAGCGATGTCTCCGCTGCGGAAGAAGCTGCCGAAGGGCTCACCAAAGAAAGCTCTTTCGAAGTCGTCCATTTCCCGGAAGGGATTATAGGTGGACGGGTTGTTGTTTCTGCGATACGGTCTGATTTCAAACATGATGCATACCTCCTAATCGTTCAATACTTTTTCATTTTTACGTCCGCTCCTGTCCTCGGCGGCTGCCTCGGAGCTTTCGGACGTTTTCCCTTTGGACAACTATATTCTCTCCCCCAAAATCGTTTTTTGTGTGTCCTATCTATGAACGGTTTGTGAATTTTAGCACTCTATTATAGAGAGTGCTAAAATGGAGAATCTCCGGTCAAAAGCACCCGCTATTGACCGGAGTCTGTCATGATTATGATACCGGGACCGAGATCACAGTGGGATCAGCAGCAGCGTGCCCGACGGCACGACGCTGTCGTGCAGATCGTTGGCCGCCGTGATGGACTGCATGGGTGCGCGGCAGCTTTTGGCGATATCCCAAACGCTCTCCTCACTGTCGGTCAGGCGCAAAAGCACCGCAGGCTTTCGTCCCGCCTCCTCAGGCAGAGGCGAGATTTCCCCGCCGCTGACGGCGTGGATGGAATGGACGGCGCTGCTCTCCACATCAGCCGTCACCGGCAGGCGAACACTGATGCCGTCGCTTCCCGCCGAGCAGAACACCTCGCCGCAGTTGACGTCCGTCACCGCGCAGCTCCCGTTTTCCGCCAGAGCCGTTTCCGCCCGGAGCATGGGCCGCAGCGTCCTTCCCTGCAATTTTCCATCCGCGTCATAATACAGCACATTGCAGGTCATGGGAAGCTCGATCTGCACCCGTCCGTCCAGCCGCTGCTTTCCCGCCTCGTCGGGCCAGACCCAGGCGTCCACCACCCGCTGGGCAGGCTGTTCGCTTCCCGCCGTCACCGTCTCTCGGAAGGTCTGGCGGTCCAGGATGCCCTGCATCTGCCAGTTGTCCCACTGCGGCGTCAGGTCCGCGTCGGTGCAGAAGGCGTCCTCGATGATGGAGAGTTTCTGGACCCCCGTGGCCATGCACTGGGCAAGCACATTGACGCTGACCAGCAGGCGGTTGGTGCCGAACTGGCTCTCCGGCTCGGCCTCCGCCGAGGTCAGGGTCAGAGCCGTCTGCAGGTCGCACTCATCCAGTTCCCGCTCCAGCTCGGCGTACTGAGAAAAGGGGATGCTCCATTCAAAGGGATAGATCTCCTCGTCGCTGCTTTCATAGAGAATATGCACCGTCATAGCGCCCTTGAACACCGCCTTGTTGCCCACCATCCGCTGCTCGCTGATCTGCGGCCGGTAGCAGCATTTCAGCAGATGCAGGATCTCCGGCTTTCCGGCGGGCAGCTCCAGCACCTCGTTGAGCACAAAGCCCTTCTCCTCCAGGCCCATGGGCATTTGCAGCGGCAGCTCGGTCCGCTTGAGCTGGAGGGTGGGCGCCGGCTCACTGATATCATAGACGGTGCAGCTTTTCGGCGCATAGACGCAGAGGGTACACGACACGCAGACGCGGATCAGCAGCTTTCTGGAATTGAGCAGCCGGGCATCGACACTGCGCAGCACACAACGGCAGTGCAGCTGGCCGTCCTCCGTCTGGGCCGGCAGCTCCCGGCGCATGGAAAAGGGGATCTGACTCTCCACCTGCAGCACTTCGCCGCTCTCGCCGCAAAACAGGACGCCTGCCTGCACCACACCGGAAACAGATACGCTGTCAGCCATGCATTCCTCACTGCGCACCAGCAATGTCCCAAAGGCCTCCACCACCCGTTCGGCGTCCGCCAGGCTGTCCGGGATCACCACATCGGCGGTCTGTTCCTGCGTTACCGTCTCGCAGAATATCCTGTGCAAATATTCCAGCTTTTGCTCCTGAAAAACAAGCTCCATTGTCCTCACTCCTTCTTCGTTCTACGAAAGATATATGAGCCGTTGGACAACTTTATGCCTCTTTCATTGTTTTCTGGCGCAGCAAAGGCCGCAAACCAGAAGTCCGACGCCGATGATGGCCATGGCGAAATCCGAGGTAAACAGCAGTGACAGCAGCAGACCTGCGCCGCAGGCCAGCAATGCCGTACCGATCAATTCATTTTTTCTGCACATAAAAACCGCCCCCTGCAAACCTATGTGCAGGCAGCGGTTTTATGCTTGTCATTTTTACCGTGCAGAATCGGTCAACTGCCGGTATCAGCCTATATGGGGGACTTATGCTCCCAGGGCTTGATCTCCCTGGCGCTTTCATACAGGCGTACGTAGCTGGCGTAACGGGTAGGCTCGATGCGCCCTTCATGCAGCGCTTCCAGCACCGCACAGCCCGGCTCGTGGATATGGGCACAGTCGCGGTAAGTGCAATTACCCAGATATGGGGCAAAATCCGGGAAGGAATACTGCAGATTCTCCTTGACCAGGAGCATCATCTGCTCCGTATCGAAGGAGGAAAAGCCCGGCGTGTCGATGATGCCGGTGCCGTCGGGCAGGCAGTACAGCTCCACATGGCGGGTCGTATGCCGGCCCCGTCCCAG
>CAMGRA010000156.1 GCA_946061345.1 uncultured Clostridia bacterium
CCTTCTTCTTCGGAAGCTGCCGCTGCTGCATGACCTCATGCTCCTTGATGGAGCGGTACTTGGCATAGCCGCAGGGAAAATCGCGGATGGTGCCGTTTTCCAGTTCCCAGACCCGGGTGGCAAACTTGTCCACAAAATAACGGTCATGGGAGACAAAGATCAGCGTGCCCTCGTATTCGTCGATGGCGCATTCCACCCACTCCCGGGAGGCCACGTCCAGATGGTTGGTCGGCTCGTCCAGAACCAGAAGGTTGATCTTCTCGTCCATGAGCATACACAGCCGCAGACGCGACTGCTCACCGCCGGAGAGAGTTCCCACGGTCTTGAACACGTCCTCGCCGGAAAACAGGAAGGCACCCAGGCGATCCCGGGCCGATTGGGGCGTGCAGTTTTTCTCGTAGAGCATGGTGTCATAGAGGGTGCGCTCCGGGTGGTCAAAATGGATGACCTGGGGCAGATAGGCCCATTTGACGGAGGGGCCGAATTTGATCTTTCCCTCCCCTGCCAGCTCGCCCAGCAGAACCCGCAGGAAGGTGGTTTTTCCCGTGCCGTTGTCTCCCAACAGCGCGATACGCTCCCCGCCTCGGACCTGCAATTCAACATCGGAAAAGAGGGTACGTTCGCCGAAGCGTTTTCCCAGGCCCTTGACCGACAGCACCTCATCGCCGTGAAACTCCTTTTCGCCGAAGCGGGCGCGCAGAGTCTTTTCCCTGGTGGGGCGCTCGGTCTTCTCGATGCGCTCCATGCGGTGCTGGATGGACATGGCGCGGCGGTAGAGAACGCGGTTGTTGATGCCCCAGCCCTTCATCCGCTCGACGGTGTAGCCCAGCTGCTTCAGCTTTGCCTGCTCCTGCTCATACTGCCTGAGCTGGCGGTTAAAGCGCTCCTGTTTTTCCTGGAGATAAAAGGTGTAATTGCCGCTGTAGAATTCGGCTTTGCCGCCGCTGATTTCGATGATGCGTCCAACGACCCGGTCGAGGAAATAGCGGTCGTGGGAGATGGTCAGCACCGTACCCTTGAATTTCAGGATATAGTCCTCCAGCCACTCCACGCTTTTCAGGTCCAGATGGTTGGTCGGCTCGTCCAGAAGCAGAATGTCCGTCTGTTCCAGCAGCAGCCGACCCAGATTGACCCGGGTCTTTTCGCCGCCGGAGAGGCGGTCAAATTCCTGCTCACGCATGGCTTTCGGGATGCCTAAGCCGTTGCAGATCTTCTCCGTCTGGGTGTCCTGCTCGTAGCCGCCGCCGACCTGATAGGCGTTGCTCAGGCGGTCATATTCCTCCAAAAGGGACTTGGGCGCGTTGGCTGTCAGCTTCTCCGCCAGAGCCTCCAGCTTGCGACGCGTGGCCTCCAAGCCGGAAAAGGCAGAACGCAAAACCTGTTCTGCAGTGTAACCCGGCGGATAATGGGGGATCTGGGAGATCAGGCCCAGACGTTTGCCCGCGGCAATGGTGATCTCCCCCTCGTCCGGGGACAGCTCCCCGGTCAGCAGGCGAAACAGGGTAGTCTTGCCGCAGCCGTTGCGGCCCATGATGCCCACACATTCGCCGGCATGAATGTCAAAGCTCAGTCCGTCCAGCAGGGTGCTTCCCACCTCGAAGGACTTGACCAGGCAGTTTACTGAAATATCAATCATCGTTTGCTCCGTATTGCTTCAAAAATTCCTCGCGGGTCATCAGCAGATTCAGGGCATCCAGAAAGGCGTTGCTGCCCAGATGCTCCGGCAAAAGGAGCTGTCGCTGAAGCCGGCGGCGCTTTTCCGCACTCTCTTTGCCGCCGGACAGTCCGGCAAGGTACAGGTCTGTTTTTGTGATCTTAGGGGACGGCTGCGGTGTATCCTCCGGTTCGGCTCCCGCGTTTTTCAGAGCAGCCAGCAAAACCTCGGGGCGCATCCCCTCCACTCCCAGCTTTCCCTCCTTGCCCGGTTGGGCCTTGCGGCGTTCCTTGCCGCAGACGTCAGGGATATAGGCGTGGAGCACATGCTCTTTCGGCAGAGCGCCCTTGAGATAATTGCGGATGACGAAGCCCGCGCCGTCGGAATCGGTCAGAATGATAAGGCCGCGCTTTTCCGCTACCCGGCGCAGAAAGGCCAGCAGTTCTTTGTTGTGCATCACGCCGAAGCCACCGGTTTCAAAGATGGGCGCGTCCACGATCTGCGCCAGCGTGTTTTTATCATACCGGCCCTCTACCACGATGGCCTGAC
Source organism: uncultured Clostridia bacterium (assembly GCA_946061345.1). Taxonomy (GTDB): domain Bacteria; phylum Bacillota; class Clostridia; order Oscillospirales; family Oscillospiraceae; genus JAZOXB01. The sequence continues at coordinate 2,204 of CAMGRA010000156.1, forward strand.
GCAGCTTAATCATGACGCGCCTCCTCCGCCAGTTCCACGATGAGCAGCTCCACCAGGCCCTTGTCGTCTCCGTAGGAGGTCTTGAGCCGGTAGTCCGTCTGACAGCAAAGCTGCACGGCCTTTTTGCAGAAGTTCTCGGAGAACCGCCGCGCCTGACGCATGGCGATACTGGCGGCGTAGGGGCTGACGCCGCAGAGCTTCGCCAGCTCGTCGGCAGATTTTCCATCGTTTTGCAGGACCTTTGCCGCATAAAGCCTGCGCATCTGTCCGCCAACGGCGGCAACAATGGGGATGGCCTCCGTCTGCAGCTTCAGCAGGGTGTGCAGACGCTCCAGCGCGCGGTCAAACTCCCGCTGGGCCAAGGCGTCGGAAAGCTGGAACACCACCGCGTCCAGCGTAGGCTCCACCACGGCATCAATGTCGGCGCGGACAATGGCGTCGGCCCCGGAATAGGCACAAATTTTCTTGATTTCGCCGTCCAGCCGCGTCATGGAAAGGCCGCACTGCTGCAGCAGATAGCCGCACAGCTCCGGCGCGACGGACTTCCCTGCCGCGTGAAAATGCCGGGCGATCCAGGTACGCAGGTCGCTCTCGCTCTGATAGCAGAATTCCACCAGCAGGGCGTTCTTTTCCA
>CAMGRA010000157.1 GCA_946061345.1 uncultured Clostridia bacterium
TGCTGCGCCGCTCTGCCGGAAACGCCGGTGTCCACCTCGTCAAAGATCAGGGTCGGCACATGATCCCGCTCCGCCAGGACATTTTTCAGTGCCAGCATGATCCGGGCCAATTCACCGCCGGAGGCCACCTTGTTCAGGGGCTTCAGGGCCTCGCCCAGGTTGGCGGACATATAAAACGCCACAGCGTCAGCGCCCAATGGCGACAGCTCCGTCTCGGTAAATTCACAGGAAAACCGGACCTTTTTCATGTCCAGGTCGGCAAGCTCCTTCAATACCCGCTCGGCAAGACCGGCTGCCGCCTGCTTTCTGCTCTCACGCAGCGCCATTGCCGCGTCCATAGCCTCACGAAGAGCGGCCTTTTCCTTCTTCCGAAGCTGCTCCATCTTCTCGTCGGCAAACTCGATCTCGTCCAGTTCGTCCTTTGCCCGGTCCAGATAGGACAGAATGTCCTCGCAGGTCGCGCCGTACTTGCGGCGCAGACGGTGGATGATGTCCAGCCGTTCCTCAATACGTTCCAGCTCGTCGGCGGAATAGGACATGGCGTAAATGCGGTCGCCCGCCTGTTCCGCCGCGTCCTGGACCTGGTACATGAGGTCCGCCACCGTGTCGTGGAGGGCCGTCAGGCTCTCGTCAAAGCGGGTGAGCTTGGCAAGGGCGCGCTCGGCCTGGGCAAGCAGCGACGCAGCGCCGTCGGAATCCTCACCGCCGTTCAGGCACCGGGAGGCCTCCTCCAGGCCGTCAGACAGCTTTTCCGCGTTCTGCAGCAGCTTCCGGCGGGCTTCCAGGGTCTCGTCCTCCCCCGCTTTCAACGCAGCGCGGGAGATCTCCTCGATCTGGTATTTGAGTGTCTCCATCCGGCGGAGCTTTTCGCTCTCGTCCATGGAAAGGCGCTCCATCTCCCGCCGCAGCGCCTGCAGGGACTGATATTTCTGCCGGTAGGCCTCCAGCAGGTCCTCATTGCAGGCAAAGCTGTCCAAAAAAGACAGGTGGTAGTTTTCGTCGAACAGCGCCGCCGAATCGTGCTGACCGTGGATATTGATGAGCTGCAGCCCCAGCTTCTTCAAAACGCTCACGGAGACCGGCAGGCCATTGACACGGCAGACGTTCTTTCCGTCGAGATAGATCTCCCGCTGGACAGTCAGCTCATCCTCATAGGGCACATCGTTCTCGGCAAACCATGCCAGCTCCGGCACCCGGTCAAACACCGCGCGCACCGAAGCCTTGCCGCAGCCCGTGCGGATCATATCGCGGTAGGCCCGCTCTCCCAATATCGCGGAGATGGCGTCGATGACGATGGATTTGCCCGCGCCGGTCTCGCCGGTCATGACGTTAAAGCCGTCCTCGAACAGAATGTCCGCCTGCTCGATGACGGCAATATTCTCGATATGCAGCAGACGGAGCATGAAAATTCCTCTTTTACTCGATCATTTTACGGATCTCCTCGCAGAAATCCATCGCAGATTCGCTGTCGCGCATGATGACGAGGGTGGTGTCGTCGCCCGAGAGGGTGCCGACGACGGTGGGCATATGCAGCGCGTCGATGTTGGCGCCTGCCGCCGCACCCAGACCGGGCATGGTCTTGACCACCACCAGATTCTGGGCATAGTCCATGCTGGTGACACATTCGCGGAAGATGACGCGGAACCGGGCGTCAAATTTTTCGCCCTCGTTCTTGTGGGGAACGCTGTAGCGGTAACCGCCCAGACCATCCAGGGTCTTGATGATGCGAAGTTCCTTAATATCGCGTGACACGGTAGCCTGTGTGCTCTTGTAGCCGCAGTCGTGGAGCTCCTTCAGAAGCTGCTCCTGGGTCTCGATGCTCTTTTCGGTGATGAGCTCTAAAATTTTCTTTTGGCGGTTGGCTTTCATAGTAACACCTACTTAAATTTATTATTGATGATCTCAAAAAAGCTTCTGTCGCTCAGATGGGCAAGCTGCGTGACATAGGGGGAGCGGGTGATGGTCACGGTATCGCCGGTATTCAGCCGCAGAGCCCGCCCGCCGTCCACAGACAAGAAAGCACTCTTGCGGCCGATACGCCCGATCTCCACGGTGATCTCCCGCTGCGCGCCGGTGACCACGGCCTTGGTCTGCATATCGTGGGCGCAGATGGGCGTGATGACGATATTCTGGGCCGTCGGCTCCACAATGGGGCCGCCGGCGGACATGGAATAGGCCGTGGAGCCGGTGGGCGTGCAGACGATGACGCCGTCGCCGCCGAAGCTCATGATCTGCATATGGTCGCAGCTCACGGTCATCTGAATGATACGGGCAACGGCACCCTTGGTGATGACCGCGTCATTGAGGGCCTCCTCTTCCAAAAGGACCTTACCCTCATGCTCCGCTCTCACATGGAGCATCATGCGCTCCTCAACGGTGTAGTCGTCCTGAGCCAGGCGGCTCAGGAGCTTCAGCTCGCTGCTCTCCAGCTCCGCCATAAAGCCCATGGTGCCGATATTGACGCCGAGGACGGGAACTCCGGCACAGGTCGCCGCCTTGGAGGCATGGAGGATCGTGCCGTCGCCGCCGAAGCAGATGAGAAGGTCCGCGTCCCGCAGCTCCTGGGTCAGGTCGTGGAGCACCACATCCTCCGGCAGCTCAAAGGTCTTGTCCACATCGAAGGCCAGACAGGTCTTTGTCTCAACGCCCGCCTCCCGGAGGATCTTTTCGGCCAGATTGGCATATTTGAAATTTCTGTCCCGATAGGGATTGGGGGTCATTACAACTTTTTTCATAGCGTCTCATGTGCGGCGGCAACGATGGCCTTGACATCCGGCGTCATTGCGCCCTGGGGGAGCATGGAAAGATGCCCCAAAAATTCAATATTCCCCTCCGG
>CAMGRA010000158.1 GCA_946061345.1 uncultured Clostridia bacterium
TAGGTGGCCAGCTTGATATTCCGGTCGACGCGGAAGGTGCTGATGGCCTTGATGAGGCCGATGGTGCCGATGGAGATCAGGTCCTCGATATTGACGCCGGTATTCTCAAAGCGCCGCGCGATATAGACCACCAGGCGCAGATTCCGCTCGATGAGGCGCTGCTTGGCAAGCTCGTCGCCCTGGGCGGTCTTCTGCAGCAGCTCCTGCTCCTCGGCGGCGGACAGGGGCGCCGGCAAAATGTCGCTGCCTCCGATATAGAGGACCTCCGAAGGCTGCTGAAGCAGCGCCTTCAAAAACTGGGCAAGGGTCTTAAGCATAAGAATTTCCTCCTGTCAGGGCATCGTAGGCGCCTCCCTCCGAGACCGGGGTGGGAGAGAGGGCGACGAGGCCGGTTTTGGTGTGGCCGTTTATGGTGATCTTGCAGGGAAGGGCCAGCAGAAGTCCCGAGGCAATGCCGACGGCGCGAAATGGGATCAGGCGCGGCGACAGGTGCTTCAGCCGCAGAGCCAGAGCGGCGGGGGCGGTAAGATCCTCCTGCCGCAAAGTAACGCCGTCCAGCAGCGGCGCTGCCGAGCGCCAGTAGACCGTCAGGACGCTCTCGCCGGTGATGGGGTCGCGGAGGGTGTTCCCGGTGTCCCGCAGGGCACTCAGGCGGACGCTGCTTTCCCCCAGGCGCACGGTGACGGGAACGACGGAATCGGCGCTGAAGGTCAGCTTGGGCAGCAGCAGCCTGCAGGCAAGACCCACGGCTGCGGCGGTCAGCAGCAGGGTAAAGAAGCTGACGGGGAAAAACAGAGCGTCGCCGCGATAGTGGAGGCGTCCGTTTTGCAGGAGCTGGACGCCGTAGACCGCGCCGCAGAGGACCAGCGCCACCGCGCCGAATACCGCGCCGAGCCGCAGGGTGGAGCGTTTCCAGCCGAAGGCCGCCAGCACCATGGCCGCTCCGCAGAGAATCTTCCAGACAAGCCCGGTCAGCCAGCCGCAGTGGGGCAGATAGACTGCCACGGCGTAAACGGCTCCGATCAGCGCGCCCAGCAAAAGCCTGACCTTTCGCAGCGCCGCACAGCCCAGGGTCGCCGCCGCCCGCAGAAGCAGGTAATTGACGGCTAAATTCAGCACGAACACGGCGTCAATGTAGACGGTCATTTTTCCACCTCCCGGCAGGACGGCCTCACTGAACGGCGGAAACGGTCCGGGCTGATATTCCTGTCCGGCGGCTGCCTGTGGGACAAAGTATACGTCCGGGGACGCAAAAAACAGGTCGCAATCCACTGCAGGGATCGCGGCCTGTTTTTGGAAAACTCGGGGGAAAACCCGTCCGTTCCGAGCGGGAATCTCATTTCCCGTCCGTGTTTTTTGCGGGAACGGCGCTGCCGCCGTCGAACGATTCTTCTCCCCGCTGTATGGTCTTGAGGTTCTTCTCCGCCTTGCTTCTGGGCAGCCAGACCTCATGGCCGCACCCCTGGCAGCGGAGCTTGAAATCCGCCCCCGTGCGCAGGACCAGCCAGGCGCGGCTGCCGCAGGGATGCTGTTTTTTCATCACCAGAATATCATTCAGACGGATATCCATTACTTCTTGATCTCCTCCCAATAGCGTTTTGCCGCCTGTTCCACCTTGTTGTCGCCGTATTCGTAATAATGGGCGTCCTTAATGAGGTCCGGCAGGTACTGCTGCCTGACCCAGTGGTGGGGGTAGCTGTGGGGGTAGAGGTAGCCCTGCTCCCGCTCCTGCCCGGCAGAATCGGCGTGGACATTCTGCAGCTCCCTGGGGAACACGCCCAGCTTTCCCTTGCGCACGTCCGCCAGGGCGGCGTCGATGGCCACGCAGCCGGAGTTGGACTTGGGCGCGGTGGCAAGGAAGATCACCGCGTCGGCCAGAGGAAGCCTCGCCTCGGGCATGCCGAGCTGCAAAGCGGAATCCACGCAGGCCTTGACGATGGGGATGGCCATGGGGTAGGCCAGGCCGATGTCCTCGCAGGCGGAGCACAGGATCCGCCTGCAGCACGACGGCAGGTCGCCCACCTCCAGAAACCGCGCCAGATAGTGGATGGCGGCATCGGGGTCCGAGCCGCGGATGGATTTCATCAGAGCCGAGAGGCAGTCATACTGGTTGTCACCGCCCCGGTCATAGCGCATGGCAGAGCGCTGGGTCACAGCCTTGGCATCCTCCAGGGTCAGTGTCAGCTCTGTGTCGCCGGGACGGGCTGCAACGAAGAGCGCTTCCACGGCGTTGATGGCCTTGCGGATATCGCCGCCGCAGCAGGAGGCGATGTGCTCCAGCGCGCCCTCCTCCGCCGTGACCCGCAGGCCGGTCTTGCCCGTCATATAGTCCACGGCGCGGCAGACGGCTTTCAGCGCCGCCTCCGGGCTGATGGGCTTGAACTCAAAGACGGTGCAGCGGCTTAAGATGGCGTTGAATACATAAAAATACGGGTTTTCCGTGGTGGAGGCGATGAGGGTGATCTTGCCGTTTTCAATGTGCTCCAGCAGGCTTTGCTGCTGCTTTTTGTTGAAGGACTGGATCTCGTCGAGATAGAGCAGGACGCCGTTGGGCGCCATGAGGGTGTCCAGCTGGGAGACGATGTCCTTGATATCCGCCGTGGAGGCGGTGGTGGCGTTGAGCTTATAGAGGGTGCGCTTGGTGGCGTCGGCGATGATGTTGGCGACGGTGGTCTTTCCCGTGCCGCTGGGGCCGTAGAAGATCAGATTGGGAACCTTCCCCGACTCGATCATGCGGCGGAGCATTTTGCCCTCGCCGAGGATCTCCTCCTGGCCGAACACCTCTTCCAGCGTCTTTGGGCGCAGCTCGTCCGCAAGGGGCTGATACATGGCG
>CAMGRA010000159.1 GCA_946061345.1 uncultured Clostridia bacterium
CAGATAGAAGATCAAAAAGGCGTTGGTGCCGCGGATGACATCGCTGCTGACCCGCTTGCCGTCCATGGTCATGACCTCCACGCGGTGGGGGTGGAGCAGATGCCGCAGCTCGGATCGGGCGGATTTGACCAGAATCAGCAGCCGGCTGACCTTGATACCGCCGCCGGTGGAGCCGGCACAGGCACCGATGATCATGAGGAACATCAGCACCATCTTGGAAAGCTCCGGCCATTGGGAGAAGTCCACCGTACTGTAGCCGGTTGTGGTGATGATGGAACCGACAGAGAAGGAAACATGGTGGAGCGTTTGGCCGACGGAGGGAAAGAAGCCCCCGGTGAGGGTCAGATCCAGTGCGATCAGGGCAACAGCGACCAGGATAACGCCCAGGTAGCATTTCAGCTCGGAATTCTTCCCAATCAGCCGGAATTTGCGGCAGATCAGGAAAAAATAGATGGAAAAATTCACGCCAAACAGGATCATTGCCACCGTCGTGACGCTCTGGATATAGGGCGCGTAGCTTGCCAGACCGTCGTTGCGCACGGCAAAGCCGCCGGTACCCGCCGACCCAAAGGTCAGACACACGCTGTCAAAGAGGGATATCTTCCCCCAGCCGAACAGGTTGCCCAACTGGTAGGCGCAGATCTGCAGCAGGGTCATAGCGCAGTAGATGCCGTAGAGGATCATGGCGGAGGTGCGCATTTTCGGCACCATTTTGCTCACCGACGGGCCGGGGGATTCGGCCTTGAGCAGGTAGAGGCTGTCACCGGACAGGGGTACCACCGCCAGCATGAACACCAGCACGCCCATACCGCCCAGCCAGTGGGTAAAGCTGCGCCAGAACAGCAGTCCGTGGGGCACGGCCTCCACGTTGTTAAGGATGCTGGCACCGGTGGTGGAAAAGCCGGAGACGGTCTCGAACACCGCGTCCAGATAGCTGGGCACGGCACCGTAAAGATAAAAAGGCAGCGCGCCCAAAAGCGAAATGACGATCCACGACAATGACACCACGACGAAGCCGTCGCGGGCCTGCATGGCGCGCCGCTGCTTGGGTTTGCACAGCCGCAGCAGTACACCCAGCACGGCGCAAAGTCCCGCCGTCAGCAGCAGGCTGGACCAGTCGCCCTCGCCGTAGATAAGGGCCACAATGACCGGCAGCAGCAGGAAGCCGCCCAAAAGCAGCAGCACATAGCCGAGAAGATACAGAATCATCCGGTAGTTCATACTCTGGCTCTCCGCTTGTCCAGGATGTCGTCCAGGTCGTTCAGGCCGGTGACGGTGGTGACCACGACGACGGTATCGCCCGGCTCGATGGTATCGCGGCCGCTGGGCGTCAAAATCTTGCCGTTTCGGTTGATGGCGCCGATGAGCAGATCGGGCCGGAGCTGCAGCTCCATCAAAGGCGTGCCGCAGACGGCGGACTTGGCAGTGGCCCGGAATTCCAGAGCCTCTGCCTTGTTGCCGACGATCTTATACAGGGTCTCCACGTTGGAGCCGAGGGAATTCTGCATGGCGCGGACGTAGCGGACGATATGGTCGGCGGCGATGTAGCGCGGATGGAACACGCTGCCCAGATCCATAGACTTGATGATGCGGGAGAAGGTCGTCCGGTTGATCTTTGTGACGATCTTCGCCCTGGTCACGCTGCGGGCATAGAGGCTCATAAGGACGTTTTCCTCGTCGATGCCCGTCAGGGAAGCCACCGCGTCCATTTTTTCGATGCCCTCCTGGGCAAGCAGGTGTTCATTGGTGGCGTCGCCGTGGATGATGTCCGCGTCGGGCAGGCGCTCCGACAGGGACTCACAGACCTGGGCGTTGGACTCGATGATCTTCACGCTGGCGCCGAAATCCAGCATCTGGCGGGCCAGATAGTAGGAAATGCGTCCGCCGCCCAGCAGCATGACCCGCTTGACCGGCTCGGAGGTGATGCCGATCTTGTGGAAGAATTTCGCCGCGGTCTTGGGCTTGGCAACAAAGCTGATACGGTCGCCGGCTCTGAGAGCAAAGCTGCCGGAGGGGATGTAGACATCGTGGGCACCCCGCTCCACGGCGCAGATGAGCACGCCGCTGTGCATCTTGCCCAGCTCCAGGAGCTTCATTCCGTCCAGGGGGCTGTCGTCCGGCAGGCGGACCTTGTGCAGCTCCACCCTGCCCTTGGAAAAGGTGTCGATCTTGATGGCCGACGGCGCCCGGAGGATCCGTGCGATCTCCGACGCGCTGGCAAGCTCCGGGTTGAGGGTCATGCTCAGGCCCAGGTCGTCCTTGACCAGGCGGATGCCCTCGGCATATTCAGGGTTGCGCACCCGGGCGATGGTGTTGCCCACCCCCAGCTTCTTGGCGATCAGGCAGGCCAAAAGATTCTCCTCGTCGGTGGACATGACGGCAATGGCCAGGTCCGCCGTGTCCACACCGGCCTCGCGGAGGGTCTGAAGAGTGATGCCGTTGCCCTCCACGGTCATGACATCCAGGGTGCTGATGGTGTCCAGCGCTTCGGCGTTTCTGTCCACGACGGTGATCTCATGGCCCTCTCGCAGGAGCTGATCCGCCAGGGTCGCGCCGATCTTTCCGGCGCCGATGATGACGATTTTCATAAAAACGCCCTCCAGAAAACACGGAATAGGTCGCATAAGCGCAATTATTATTATTTTATCATATGCTCACGAAAAAAGCAAGCGGAGAGGGCGCCCCTCCCCGCTTGCTTCCGATGCAGGCGTTATTCTTCGACGACGGCGGCGTTGCGAACCAGAGTCAGGACCTTGCCGGTGATGACGCTGGTGCGGACGGTCTCCGCCAGGGCGTCGT
>CAMGRA010000160.1 GCA_946061345.1 uncultured Clostridia bacterium
AGGCGTCGCAGCCCATGGGCACACCGGTCAGCTTGCCCATGAAGTGATCCTCCAGACCGGCGCGGATGACCTGCCGCGCGTCGTAAAGGTATTCCGGGCCGATGAAGCCAACCACCGTGTTGACCAGGAAAGGCTGGTAGCGCTTGGCAAAGCCGTAGCAGCGGGCCTCCATGGTCACCTGGTCGGCGCCGTGATGGGCCTCGGAGGACAGCTCTGCGCCCTGGCCGGTCTCGAAATAGAGGACGTTGGGGCCTTCGCAGGTGCCCTGGCTCAGAACGAGCTGGCGGGCCTGCTCGATGGTCGCGCCGTTGAAGCCGAAGGCGGTGTTGCCCTTTTCGGAGCCGGCAATGGACTGGAAGATCAGATCAGCCGGAGCGCCTGCCTCAATGGCCTTCATCTGGGTGGTCACATGGGCCAGGACGCAGGTCTGGGTGGGGATGGCGTGGCGCTGCTTGATCTCCTCAAAGCGGGTCAGGATGCGCTTGACGCTCTCGGCGGTGTCGCCGGAGGGGTTAAGACCGATGACCGCGTCGCCTGCGCCGAAGCTCAGGCCCTCCAGAACCGAGGCGATAACGCCGTCGGGGTCATCGGTGGGATGGTTGGGCTGCAGGCGGCATGACAGGGTGCCGGGCAGGCCGATGGTGGTGTTGCAGTGGGCGGTGACGGGCATTTTCTTGGACGCGGTGATCAGGTCCAGATTGCTCATGAGCTTGCACACCGCCGCCACCATTTCCGAGGTGAGGCCCCGGCGCACCCGGGAGATGTCGTCGCTGGTGGTGGTCTCAGCCAGGAGCCATTCCCGCAGGTCGGAGACGGTCCAGTTGCGGATCTCGGCGTAGATGCGCTCGTTCAGGTCGTCCTGGATGATGCGGGTGACCTCGTCGCTTTCGTAGGGAGCCACCGGGTTTTCCCGCAGGTCGCTGAGCAGCAGGTTGGCCAGCACCACCTTGGCCGCCACCCGTTCCTCGGCGTTTTCCGCGGCGATACCGGCCATTTTGTCACCGGATTTTTCCTCGTTGGCCTTGGCCAGCACGTCCTTTACGTCCCGAAAGGCGTAGGTTTTTCCGAAGAGAAGTGTCTTGAGGATCAAAAAATCAACTCCTATATAATAATGTATCCGGGGAAGCTGCCGGACGCGTCTCACAGGGCAGCGCGCAGAAGTCCGGCGTAGTCCTCCCTGGTCACAGGGCGGGGATTGGCGGCGGTGCAGGGATCCTTGACTGCCGCGCTGCAGATCTCATCGGCAGCAGCCAGAACGGCGGAGCGTTCCAGACCGGCCTCCCGCAGATTTCCCGGCAGATGAAGCTGTGCCCGCAGCCGACGCAGGGCCATCAGAAGTCCCCGGGTGCCGGAGAGGTGACAGGCCGCCGCCAGCCGTTCATAGCGTTCTGCGGCGCAGGAGGCGTTGAACAGGACCACGTGGGGCAGAAGGATGCCGTTGAGCCGTCCGTGGGCCAGATGGAAGGCACCGCCCAGAGCGTGGGACAGGGCGTGGCAGGCCCCCAGACCCGCATGGTCAAAGGCGATGCCGGCCATGGTCGCCGCACAGTGGACCTTCTCCCGGGCATCAAGACTTCCTGCAAGGGAGCGGGGAAGCTCGTTCAGCGCCGTCTGAAAGGCAAAAAGGGCCAGAGCATCGGAAAAAAGGGTGGCATTTTTCGCCGCCACGGCTTCCAGACAGTGGGCCAGCACGTCCATTCCGGCGTCGGCGATCAACCCGCCGGGCAGCTTGGCCAGCAGTGACGGGTCCAGGACCGCCATGTCAGGACGCAGGCCCTCCTCCACCAGGGGATATTTGACACCGTTGTGGGTCAGAACGGCAAAGGAGGTGACCTCCGAGCCGGTGCCGGAGGTGGTGGGGACGGCCACCAGCCGCGCTTTGGACTGGCCCAGGGAGAGGATGCCCTTGGCGCAGTCGATGGCGCTGCCGCCGCCGAGGGCCAGAAGGGTATCCGGCGCAAACTGCTGCAGCACGGCGACACCGGCGGCGATCTGGCTCATATTCGGGTCCGGCCGCACGCCGGAGAAGATACGGCTCTCCCCGCCGCAGAGGGCGGCGATCCGTGCCGCCGTACCGTTTTGTTCAAAGAAGGGGTCGGTGACCACCAGCACCCGTCCGAGGGAGGCATCTTTCAGCGCCTCCAGGGCATTTTCACCGAAGATCAGCCGCGTGGGCAGGGAAAACGTCTGCATTTCATCGCCTCTTTCCTCCCTATTGTTTCCGCAAACAGCGAAAAAATGTAAACGGTTTGAAAAAAGTTGTCTGCCACGGTTGACAGGCGGCGGAAAATATGAAAAAATACATATAAAAAAGGAGGCTGAGGACATGGCTGAACTCATCAAGGGCGTTTGCCCGAGCTGCGGAAAACCCCTGGAGATCCCCGGAGAGCTGGAGGAATTCTCCTGTATGTATTGCGGCGCAAGGCTGCCGATCTCCGCTTTGACGGCGGCGGCCCAGGGCGACAGGGAGGAATATACCCGGCTGCGGGAGGCGCTGCGTCCCGACCTGCCCAAGACGGTGGTTCGTTACCCGGACCACTACAGAAAGATCACGAAAAAGGACTTTTTTACCACCTTTGAGGCCTATGAAAACGAAAACCGGGAGATCCTGCGGCGGCTGGACGCCTGCGCTGCCACCCATCCCGAGGGCGTCGGCGTGGCTTCCAGGGAGCTTGCCGCCGATCTGCTGGACGGCCTGGAGGCCCATTTTCAGACGGAGCGCCGCTGGCAGAGAAAGACCAGCCGGGACAATCTGCTCTTTGAGACCCGGGTGGTGCTGGCCATCTTCCTGAC
>CAMGRA010000161.1 GCA_946061345.1 uncultured Clostridia bacterium
GTCAGGACCTTGCCGGTGATGACGCTGGTGCGGACGGTCTCCGCCAGGGCGTCGTCATAGACCTTGGCAAGCTCCGACGCCGTGATGCGGTTAATGCGGCAGATCTCGGCGCAGGCATCGGCAACGTCCTTCTCGGTGACGGTAACGCCCTCCAGCGCGGCGATCTTGTCGATGGCCGCCTGGATCTTCAGAAGCTGGCGGGAATCCTCCGCCAGATCCTCTAAAAGCTGCTCCTGGGTGGTGCCGCTGAAGCTGCAATAGGCCTCCACCGTCAGATTCCGCTGGGCAAGCTGCGCCCGCAGGGTCTCAAGCTGCTTCTGGGCACCGTCGGCCACCTCGTCCTCGGTGGGGGTGTAGTCCAGCGTCGCAGCCGCCTGACGGATCAGACGGTCCCGCAGCTCCTCCTCAGCCCGCTCGTCGTAGTGGGCGCGCAGGGCCTTCCCCATTTTTTCCCGCATCTGGGCCAGGTTTTCGCACTGCCCGACCTCCCGGGCAAAGGCGTCGTCCAGGGCATAGGGCTCCTTGTCCGGGTGCCCCATCGACGCCTGCTGACGCAGCTTTTCCAGATGGCGGTCGATCTCCGTGTCCGTGACCTCCACCCGTTCCAGGGCGGCTTTCAGACCTTTATATTGAAATTCCATGGCATTTTCTCCTTTGTTCATTGTTCGGCAGGCTCACATTGCCGCCTTCAGCGCGGCGATCAGCAGGTCGCCAGCCACGACCCGGTCCTCGGCGGCAAAGCCCTCGCCGAAATTGGCGCTGTAGAGGAGCTGGGCGTTGGGCGGGAACTCGTCGTCGCCCTCCCAGACGATGAGGCGCAGACGGTAATTGTCCCAGAGGGTGAATTCATAGGCCGCGTCGCCGTGCTTCAGCGGCAGCCCGCCCATACGCTCCGCCGCCTGACAGAAGGCCGCCAGCCGGGTGCCGAAGGTAAAGGCGGCACGGGTCAGGACCCGCCCGGTGAACGGTTTTATGTAAACCTCGCCCCAGGGCAGCTCCCGGAAGGTTTTGAAGTCGCTGTCAGCGGCTGCGGCCTTCCCCTCCAGCAGGAGCCGCAGCAGGAAGGTCTCGGCGTGGAGGCCCTCCAGCGTCGGCAGATGTTCCGCAGCTTTCTCCACCCGCAGGGCGTAGTCCGGGTGGGCAACGGCGTAGGTCACGCCCAGGACCCGGAGCCGGAATTCACCGTTTTCAAAGGGGATGTGCAGCCGTTGCGCCGCCTCTGCCGCATCCATGGCGGCAAAACGCTGCCGGTAGTGCTCAAACGGCACCTCTTCCTTGTGGTTTTCTACTTGCATTGATCTACTCCTTTTTCAGAATCCTGCGATTGGTTTCAATATATTCCGCTCGTCTTTGATAATCCTGCGCATCGCGGATGATATGATCGTAATACCCATCTTGCCACAGGTTCTGCCGGCATTTTTGGTTTGTCAGGCGCTTAAACGCTGCGACAGTTCGCGCAATTACCGACGGCTGTTTCGCCGATCCGGTACACCGTGTGGGAGCGGATGTCACACGAAGAAGAATATGGACGTGGTCGGGCATAAGCACATAGGTGTCCACACTGATATACGGATAGGCTTTGGAAACAGAGAGCAGATATTGCTGCACAATAGCTCCTGTTTGCGTTAATGTCACTGTGGCAACTGTTTCCCCATTCTTCTCTGTTTCGGAAATCTCCGACAAAATCGGTGCGCGGTCTTTTGTGCAGACGGTCAGGAAATATGCGCCGTCGGAGGAGTAGTCATAATCGGGCAGCCGAAGCCGTTTTCGTTTCGGATAGTCCATTTATGTTTCCTCCCGATTATAGTAGTTCCTGCATCGGTACTGGTTTCAGCAGACCGCTACAGTCTCAAATATGACCGTAGGGCACGCCGACCCCGGCGTGCCGTTTTTGCAGCAGCACAAACGATCGGGTCAATATTTTGTCGACGGTTCCCCTCACGGCGCGCCGAGTCGTCGCGCCCTACGAAAAGGGTCATTCGATCGGTTCGAACCGGGCCGCGTCGGTGTGAGGCAGGAAGCAGGCCGCCACAAAGGCGTCCATGTAGCCCGGGTGGGTGGACAGCTCCATATAGGTCATATTGCAGGCCACCTCGGCCACCTTTTCCTCGGCTGCCTCCGAAAGAGCCATGGCGTAAGCGCCGGCCAGAGAGGAGTTGCCGATGTAGTGGAACAGCTCATAGGGCACCTTGGGGAACATACCGATACGCACGGCGTTTTTCATGTTGATACCGCTGCCGATGCCGCCGGCGACGTAGACGCCCTCCAGGACGCTCTCGTCCATGTCCATGGCCGACAGCAGGGTGTCGATGGCGGAGTAGATAGCGGCCTTGGCGCGGATAAAGTTCAGAATATCCACCTCGTCCAGAGAGACCTCGCGACCGGTCTCCGATTCCTCCGGAGTGGCCAGGATGTACCGGCCCGTGCCGTGGCGGTCGTGGGCGATGCGGGCACCCTCACGGACAAAAAGGCCCTTGGAATTGATGATGCCGCAGCGGAACAGTTCGGCGATCATGTCGATGATACCGCTGCCGCAGAGGCCCACGGGCTTCTGACCGGCAGGCCCGATGATAGAGAAGGTCGGCTCCATGGTGTCCTTGTCGATGGTGACGGCCTCGATGGCACCGTCGGTGGCGCGCATACCGCAGGAGATGTCGCCGCCCTCAAAGGCAGGGCCTGCGGAACAGGCGCAGGATACCAGAAAATCCCGATTGCCGAAGACGATCTCGCCGTTGGTGCCCAGGTCGATGAACAGGGACAGCTCCT
>CAMGRA010000162.1 GCA_946061345.1 uncultured Clostridia bacterium
AACAAATCACTGTAAATCATATCACACTGACCGGCGCTCTGGCTTCGGCTCCCGAGTATTCACACAGCAACCATGGGCGGCGTTTTTATTCCTTTTATTTAGAGGTGGCACGTCTGTCCGGCGCCATCGACCGATTGCAGATCTTAGTGCCGGAGGAGCTGCTGGTCTCGACCTGCGTCGCAGAGGGTGAGGCGGTGACGGTGGAGGGACAGATCCGCTCCTTCAACAACCGCGCGCCCCATGGCCGAAAGCTCATTATCTCCGTCCTCGCCGAAACCATCGCCGTCACCGACGGTCCCCACGCCAACCAGGTCCTTTTGCAGGGGGTCATCTGCAAGGAGCCCGTGTTCCGCCGCACACCCCTGGGACGCGAGATCTGTGATGTTATGCTGGCGGTCAACCGGCCCTATCACCGGGCGGATTACCTACCCTGTATTCTCTGGGGAAGATGCGCTCAGGAGGTGTCGGACTACCCGGTGGGAACGGTGCTTTCCATCACAGGGCGCCTGCAGAGCCGGGAGTACCTCAAGGTCATCGACGGCGCGGCGGAACAGCGCACGGCCTACGAGATCTCCGCCGTTACCGCCGAGATCATCGCCGAATGATCTCCGGCTCCTATCGAAAATGACGCGCTGCGGACCTGTCTCGATCCGCAGCGCGTCAAAATCATGATTCCAGTATTGTCTCCACGATGCCTCCATCTTCGACCTTATAAATGTGGTCGCAGCCCCGCAGGGTCGTCAGGCGGTGGGCCACAATGATCATGGTCTTGCGGATTCCCAGGGCATTGATGGATTCCATAACGGCAGCCTCGGTTTCATTGTCCAGAGACGAAGTGGCTTCGTCAAAGAACAGGATCTCCGGATCGTAATACAGAGCACGGGCAATGCCGATACGCTGGCGCTGGCCGCCGGAAATGCGGACACCCCGTTCGCCGATGACGGTGTCCAGCCCGTTTTCCAGAGAGCGGACAAAATCCGCCAGCTGGGCATTCTCCAGCGCCTGCCAGACGGCGTCCTCATTGATCTTCTCCGCTTCCACGCCCAACGCGACGTTATTTCGGATGGTGTCATCCACCAGGTAAATGTTCTGGGGGATGTAGCCGATGTGCTTCTGCCACTGGGCATAGTCCTCATAAATATCCATAGCGCCGAAACAGACCGTACCGCTGTCGGGCTTCAGAAGACCCAGCAGCAGATCCACCAGGGTTGTCTTTCCGGCGCCCGTTACGCCGACGATGCCCACCGTTTCACCGTCCCGGATGGTCAGGTTCACATTTTTCAGCACCGGTTCCTGTTTGTTGGGATAGGTATAGGTCAGATTCCGGGCAAAAATGTGGCGTTCACTTCCCGGCTCCACCGCCTTATGCCGGTGTTTTTTCTCCTCAATCATCTTCTTCCGTTCATTCTCTTCCCGGTCAGATTCGGTCAGATCGTCGTAGAGGGCTTCCAGGGAGGGCATACTGTATGTAATGGAGTTGATACAGCTATTGATGCTGTTGGCACGGGGCAGCAGACGGATGGCGGCAATGGCAAAGGCCGACAGGCTTGGCACCACAGCGGACAGGTCCTCGCCACAGGCGATCTTCACGGCGATGAGGCCCAGAATGGTACACATACAGAGCGTTTCAATGAGCCGCGTCGGGATGGCGTTGATGATGCTGTAGCGGCAACTGAGCCGCACGGCTTCGGTGCCGGTCTCGGCATAGACATCGGAGAAAAATTTCTCTCTGCCCATGACCTTGACTTCTTTGATGCCGCCCATAGCCTGCTGAATGGCCTTATACATCCTTGCCGTCACCTTGCGGCTCTCCTGGCCGGTGGTACGCACTTTTCTGCGGACAAAAAGGAAGTAGATGCAGGAGCAGAACGCCAGCGCGGCCATGATGCCCAAAGTCATGATATAATCCACCGCAAACAGGTAAACCGTCAGGGAAGCAACGATAAGGGCATCGGAGATCAGACTGAAAATACCGGAAATGACAGAAAATGCGCCGTTCACGTCGCCGTTAATGTTGCGGATGATCTCCGAAGTGTTGCGCTGAAGGTGAAAGGTGTAGGGCTTATGCATATAGCATTGCATCATACGCGTGCCCATTTTGATCTTGCTGGTACCGACAAAGCGGATGCGGACGGTCATCACAAGGAGGATAAAAAGGTTTTTGACCACATAGGTCGCCATCATGAGCAGTGTCAGAAACAGCAGAACCGAGCTCGTGGCCGAGGTATGCACAATCCGGGTGATAAGGGTATACCACCAGCTGTTCTGCATGGATTCAGCGCTGATCAGGACGTTGACAAAGGGAAGGATCAACGAGATGCTCAAAAAATCAAGGCAGGTCTCAACGAGCTGCAGCAGGAAAAGGCCCGCAAACTGCCAGCGCTGCTTCACAGAAAAAATATAAAAAAGCTTCTTCGTCAGTTTCATGGCATACTCCTATCGGAAAATTGTATATATCATAGCATCTTTTCTCGAATTTGTAAAGAGCGGCGGACTTGTAAATCCGCCGCTACAGACCGTCGATAAAGCCCGAAACCGTCAAAATCAAAGAACATTTTTTGACGTTCAAAATAAGGACAGTTCATTAACAGCATAGAGGTCTTTCAAACTTTTTTGTTAAAAAATAATGTGATTTATTTTGATTTTTGACTTACTGCGCAACTCTCGCCTTACCGTACCTATGTACGCCGACAGGCGAGAGTTGCTTGTCTTTCGGGCTTTCTCAACGGTCTTCCAGCGTGT
>CAMGRA010000163.1 GCA_946061345.1 uncultured Clostridia bacterium
CGTTGTTGGCCTCCACCATGCGGTCAAAGGTCTTGTCGGAGATGGTGAACAGGGCATGGCCGCCGAACATGGCCTTGAGCATATCGTCGGGGTGCTCTTCACAGTAGGTGATGAAGTCGGCGTTTTCCTTGACGGCCTGGAGGGATTTTTCCTCGCCGTCGCGGTCGGAGACCTCATAGCACAGGCAGGAACGGATGCCGAAGCGCTTGGCCGACTCAGCGATCTGGAACAGGGAGCCGGGGATCTCGCAGAAGGAGGCGTGATGGTCGAAGATGGTGGTGACGCCCTGCTTGATGCAGTCGATGTAGAGGGCGTCGGCAGAGGCCTTGGTGCCGGCCAGGGTCAGGCGGCGGTCAATGGCCCACCAGGTGCCGTCCAGAACCTCAAAGAAGTTGGTGGGGTTGTTGCCCTTGATGGACAGGCCACGGGCCAGAGCGGAATAGATATGGGTGTGGGCGTTGATAAAGGCGGGCATGATGACGCCGCCCTTGGCGTCGATGAATTCCGCGTCGGGGTATTTCTTCTTCAGATCGGCGGTCTTGCCGATCTCCTTGATCTTGGTGCCGTCGATGACGACGCCGCCGTCGGGCAGATAGGGGAGGGACTGGCTTCTGGTGATCAGTTTACCGTTTGCGAGAATGTACATATGTATTACCTCCTGAAAAAAGTTACGGAATAAAACAAAAATGGGGATGCAGAACAACGTTCAACATCTCCACTCAAGGAACCCTGAGTGATAGTCGTTAAGCCCGTGCGCGAAGCACTTCGTTACAGCTATCAATCTTCAATTACACCCTTATTATAACGAAAAAGCCCTGCGCGCGCAAGGCTTTTTCTTTTGCTAAATTTGACAAATCTTTCCTCCCAATTTTCAGCACTTTGCACGGAAGCGCTTTACAATCCGACAATGACCGTGTAAAATAGGCACAAGGGCGGCTGTCGGCCACCCGTGAATTACGGAAGCGCCTGCACGCGGGCGGATAATATCCACCCCTACGATATAGAATTCGCCCGCTTTCGTAGGGGCGGCTATCAGCCGCCCGCCGGTGAAATCTTCAAATAACGGAGGCTTCTTGCCATGGAACGACCGACACGAAAACCCAACCGCCTACCGGAGTATGACTACAGCCAAAACGGTGCGTATTTCGTGACGGTCTGCACTGCGGACAAGAAGAGCCTCTTCTGGGACACCGTAGGGGCGGCTATCAGCCGCCCGCTAATGGAAAATGAGGACCTTGTGCCGCAGCCGCCGCTTTCCGCATACGGATGCATTGTTGAACAGGGCATACAGAGTATTCCGCAATGTTATCCTTCCATTTCGGTTGAAAAATACTGCATTATGCCGGATCATATCCATATGATTTTATGCTTCACAAAGGATGGCGGGCGTCTGATAGCTGCGCAGCCGTTGGCGACGAAGGAGCCTTACGGATGCAGCGTGCCCCTTGCGGGTGCCGCCCCTACGCTGTCAAGGGTGGTCGGGCAGATGAAACGGTGGGTTTCCAAACAGATCGGCGCGGGAATGTGGCAAAAAAGCTACTATGAACGAGTGATCCGCAACGGAACGGAATATGAGGAAATCTGGCGCTATATCCATGAAAATCCTTTGAAATACGCACTGAAAGAGGAAACAATATGACAGAAGTATCCATTGTGCGCTGCGCGGAATACACGCAGGACGAATGTACGCGGGCGCTTACACAGGTGTTGGAGCCGTTGGGCGGCCTGAACTGGGTGAGGCCCGGTATGAGGATCGTCATCAAGGCCAATCTCGTCTCGGCCATGAAGCCGGACAAGGCGGCGACGACCCATCCGACCCTGCTGGCGGCGCTGACAAAACTGCTGATTGCGCGGGGTGCATCGGTGGTCATCGGTGACAGTCCCGGGGGCCTTTACAACGCGGCGTTTCTGAACCGTGTCTACGCCGCTACAGGGATGCGTGAGGCAGAGGAGGCCGGGGCGGTCCTGAACCACGATTTTTCGCAGAATACCGCCGATTTTCCCGAGGCGCACATCGCAAAGCACTTTACCTACACGGCCTATCTGGACGGGGCCGACGCCATCATCAGCTTCTGCAAGCTCAAAAGCCACGGCATGATGTCCCTTTCCGCCGCGACAAAGAACCTGTTCGGCGTCATTCCCGGAACTATGAAGCCGGAATATCACTTCCGCTACCCCGAACCCCTGGATTTCGCGGGGATGATCGTGGACCTGAACAGCTATTTCAAGCCGTGCCTGTTTTTAGTGGACGCGGTGGAGACGATGGAGGGCAACGGACCGACTGCGGGAACGCCGCGCTATATGGGCGCGCTTTTGGCGGGAACGGACTGCCATAAAGTTGATCTGGTCTGCGCGAAGCTGATCGGTCTGGACCCCATGGCGGTGCCCACCCTCCGGGCGGCGGCGAATTTCGGGCTGTGCCCGGAGAACGCGGACGAGGTCGAGGTCTCCGGCAGCGTCGGGGACTTTGCGATTTCGGATTTCAAGCGCATCGAGCGCAAACGCAGTCTGCAATTTGAGTCGATCCTACCGGGAAAGGCAGGAAAAGTCTTCGGCAAGATCGCCCAAAAGGCCCTGCGCTCGTCGCCGAGACTGCATAAGAGCGAGTGTGTCGGCTGCGGCCTGTGTGCCAACGTCTGCCCCGCGAAGGCCATCGAGATCGTAGAAAAGAAGGCGTCTATCGACAAGAGCAAGTGCATCCGCTGCTTCTGCTGTCAGGAATTCTGCCCCAAGG
>CAMGRA010000164.1 GCA_946061345.1 uncultured Clostridia bacterium
ACGCCGATGCCGGTGGTGCAGACCAGGATGCCCCGGTCACATTCGCCGGAGGCCACCGCTTCCGCAGCGGGACGGGCGTAATCCGGATAATCGCAGCTTTCGGTGGAGTTGGTGCCGAAGTCCACCACTTCAAAACCCCGCTCCAAAAGATGGGCCTTGAGGTGTTCCTTCAGCGCCAGACCGCCGTGGTCACAGGCCATGGAAATTTTCATTATAAATTCCTCCAAATTATAAAATGATACGTTCCGCCAGGAAACAAAGGGCGGTCACGCAGGTAAAGCCCACGGTGAGCAGCACGCGTCCGCGCCGGGCATAGACGCTCCAGCTCCAGCCCAGGCACAGCACCAGCGGCAGCGCCATGGCGTAGGTGCCGGCGCACAGCCACAGGGCAAAGAAGCAGGGCTGCAGCAAAAGCAGCAGCAGGCAGCGGCTGTCGCGGAGGCGGATCACGCCGTGCAGCAGCGGGATCAGGCTCAAAACGCCCGCAAAGAACAGGAAAGCGTCGCCGACATAGAGGTGCTCCAATGCAGCGCCCGATGCAAACAGCCGGGACATCCGCTCTGCAATGGCGGGGAAAAGTCCCCGGTAGAAGGAGAGGGAGCGCAGCAGCTGTACGGGATTTCCGTCGCCGCGCAAAACCACCTGATAGACAAGCCCCACGGCGATGAGGCCGAAGAACAGCAGCAGCACCACCAGCAGCACCGACAGCACTAACTTGTTGGTGCGCGTATCCCGGTCGCCGCCGCGGAACCGCAGGAGCTGCACCGCCACATAGACACCGATATAAAACGGCGCCAGCCAGAGGTAGGTGAAGCTGCTCAGCAGAGCGCCGGCGTAGAGAACGATGGCCGCGGCGAGCCACAGGCCGCCGAAAAACAGGGGCGCGTCATAGGGCGCGGACATCCAGTACCACAGGCACAGCAGCGACAGGGCCAGAAGTGCCGCGGCGTAGATACCGGAGCTCAGCGTCAGTCCCAGCAGAAGTCCGCAGCAGACGGCGGCGGAGGACTTGCCGAACAAAGAGCGCACCAGCAGGTATACCGCCAGCGCAGCCACGGCGCAGGCAGCCAGCTGGGGAAGGAACCGCCCGACATACCGGGACAGCAGCTCCATGGCGTTGTTTTTTCTGTGAAGCTGTAGATGGAAAAACAGGTAGACAAAGCGCAGACAGGCGGCGCACAGGGCGGTCAGCGGTGCCCAGATGAGGTCTGCCGTGTCATAGGGCACGCACTGCAGGGGCGAAAAGTGCCGGGCATCCAGACGGCGGATCCACTCCGTGGTCCCGATGCGGGGCCGCAGAACGCAAAAATAGGCCGGCACGCTCAGACACAGGACCAGGGCAAAGCAGCTCAAAAGCACAAGAACGCCGGGCCGCTGCAGGAGATTCTGCAGGATCATATGCAGGGACACAGCCGCCACCTCCGTTTCTTTCTCTTACGGATGAGATATCTACTATATCTATTGTATAATACCACAGTTTTTCTCTGTGTGCAACCGAAAAATTCATATGTCCCGGGCCGCCACTGCATAATTTCTCCCAACGCCGCCATACTATCCCGGGGTGATACTTTGGACACACCGGATCTTTTGCGCCTGCCCGACGGCACCTATCGCGGCGCTGTCTCCGACGAAAACATCTCCGCCATTTTCAGCGGCGCCGGCGACTTCAACCGCCGCGAGCTCCGCGTGGGCAGCCATACATTATATTTATATGCCATCGACGGCCTGACCTCCGGCGGCGACATCTCGGAATACGTGGTCAAGCCCCTGCTCCAGGACACCGCCGCCCAGTCCATGGATCTGCTCTGTGACCGCGCCCTCCACAGCACGGTCTACAACTCCGTCGCCGAGGCCTGCGAGGATCTGAACACCGTGGCTCTGAAGCTGGTCAACGGCTTTTCCGTGGTGCTTTTCGGCAACCGGGCCGTTGCCTTTGAGGACAAGACCGGGGAAAAGCGCTCCCCCTCTGCGCCGGAGGTGGAAAACACGGTCAAGGGGCCCAAGGATGCCTTTACCGAGACCGTCCGCACCAATACCAGTCTTTTGCGGCGGCACCTGCGCACACCGGCTCTGCGGCTGTATGAGACCAAGGTCGGTCAGCGGAGCCTGACCAATGTGACCCTGGCCTATATCGACGGCCTGACGGATCCGTCTCTGGTGGAGCGGATGAAGCAGCGCCTGTCGGAGATCGACGTGGACGGGCTGGTCACGCCGTCCTCCGTGGAGGAATACGTCACCGGCTCCCGGCCCACGGCTTTTCCGCTGCTGCAATACACGGAGCGGACGGATCGTTTTGCCCAGGCGCTTCTGGACGGACGGGTGGGGCTGCTGGTGGATGGTCTGCCTCTGGGCTATCTGGCGCCGGTGGACCTGGGCTGGCTCATGGCCTCCCCCGAGGACAGGGGGACGGATTTCATCTCCGCCTCCTGCCTGCGGGTCTTGCGCTATCTGGCGCTGCTGGTGGGACTGTTCCTGCCGGGGCTGTACGTGGCCATGGCGGCTTTTCACCCGGAGATGCTGCCAACGGCGCTGCTGCAGTCCATCATCGAAAGCAAGCAGGCGGTGCCGTTTCCGACGATCTTCGAGGTGCTGGGCCTGCTCATCGCCTTTGAGCTGCTGCAGGAGGCCAGTGTTGCCCTGCCCCAGTCCATCGGCCAGAGCCTGTCCATCATCGGCGGCCTGGTGGTGGGCACGGCGGCGGTGGAGGCCAGCATCCTGTCACCGGCGGC
>CAMGRA010000165.1 GCA_946061345.1 uncultured Clostridia bacterium
AGAGCGGCTTCCTGTTCAAGGGAGAGCGCCACTCCATGTATGAGCTGACCTACGTTGACCATGGGCAGCTTCACTGCGTTGTAGACGGCAACGGCTTCCTCCTCAAGCAGGGCCAGCTCATGATCTTTACGCCACAGCAGTGGCACACCCAGTATACGGATCTCAACATCACCGCCAAATTTTTGACCATTGCCTTCGACATGGACTGCGATTTTCCCCTCAATCTGGGCAGCCGCGTCTTTGACCTGTCCTCCGCCGAGGCCGTGTATCTCAAGCAGCTTCTCCATGAGATCGACACCGACGACCAGTTCAGTGCCGATTTTGTCCGCTGCAACCTGAAGCTGCTGCTTCTGACAGTGCTGCGGAATATCGGTGGCAGGAAGAAGCGGTTGAAAACGCCTCTGGCCCTGCGCAATGAGAATCTCATCGTCAGCCGCACCCTGCAATATATTGCCGAACACGTCTATGACAAGCTGTCGGTGGAAATCGTCGCCAAAGAGACCGGCGTCAGCGCTTCCCACCTGACCGCTCTGTTCCACCGCCAGATGTCCATCTCCCCCGGTGAGTACATCCGCCGCGTTAAGCTGGAGGAGAGCAAGTGCCTGATCCGTGAGGGAAAGATGAATTTCTCCCAGATCGCCGCTGCTCTGAACTACTCCACCATTCACCATTTTTCCCGCCAGTTCAAGGACAATTTCGGCATCTCCCCCTCTGAGTACGCCAAGTCCATCAAGGCGGAGTGAAAAACAGTCTGGCCGTCAGGCTGGCCATGACAAAGCCGCTCAGGTCGGCGATCAGCGCCGCCGGAATGGCATAGCGCGTCTTGCGGATGCCCGCCGCGCCGAAATAGACGGAAATGGTGTAAAAGGTCGTCTCCGTGCTGCCCAGCATCACCGCCGCCGTCCGCCCGATGAGGGAATCCGGGCCGTAGGTGGACATGAGGTCCGCCCCCACTGCCAACGCCGCGCTGCCGGAAAAGGGACGCAGAAGCACCAACGGCATCGTCTCCGGCGGGATACCCAGAAATTTGCAGACCGGCGATAAAAACCGCGTCAACAGCTCAATGGCTCCCGATGCCCGGAGCATATGCACCGCCGAAAGAAGCATCACCAGGGCCGGCGCAATGGACAGCAGCAGCTTCAAGCCCTCCAGGCCGCCCTCCAACAGGGCGCTGTAGACATCCTGCTTTTTGGCTAATCCAATCACCGCGATCAGAATCATCAGCCCCGGAACCAGCAGGTCAAGCACGCCGCACCCTCCCAAACAGCGCCGCTGCCAGAAGCCCCGCCGTCACGGAAACGACGGAGGTGACCCAGACGGCGGGCAGAATATCAAAGGGAGATGCTGCGCCGAGGGAAGCCCGCAGCGCCGCTACCGTGGTGGGCAGAAGCTGGATCGATGCCGTATTCATAACGATCAGGCGGCACATTTCGTCGCTGGCCTCCGGGCCGGGCGAAAGCTGCCGCATCCGTTTGACTGCCGCGATGCCCATGGGCGTCGCGGCGTTTCCCAACCCCAAAAGATTGGCCGACACGTTGGCCGTCAGATAGCCCAGGGCCAGCTCGTCCCGCCCTGCCTGGGGAAACAGCCTGCAAAACAGGGGCCGCATCTTCTGTCCCAGCTTTTCCGTCAGGCCGGCCCGTTCCATGACCTTGGCCAGTCCGCTCCAGAGGCACAGAGGCCCTGCCAGAGACAGGCAGAGAGTCACTGCCGAGGCCGCACCCTCCAATGCCGCCGGCGTCAGAACGCCCAGGTCCTGTTTTGCCAGGCAGGCGATCACCGAGAGCACCAGCATCCCCGTCCACACAAAACCCATCACCATGTCCATCCCTCCGGGACAATCTATGCGTTTTTCCAGCGGAATATGTGATCCGTCTTTCAAAATCAGGTGTCCGCACAGCACAGGCAGATAGCACTTGACATGATACCAAAGGTGTGGTATCATAAAGATACAACCAGATTGCACTACTATTCTGCCGCAAGGAGAGGGAATACATGAAATCAACGGGAATTGTCCGCCGTGTGGATGAGCTTGGCCGTATTGTCCTTCCCATTGAGATCCGGCGTATTCTGGATATTGAGGAGCGTGACCCGCTTGAGATCTCTTTGGAGGAGGATCGGATCATTCTGCGGAAGCTGCAGCCAACCTGTGTTTTTTGCGGAGCGAAAGAGGACCTGCAGGAATACCGCGGCAAGCGTATCTGCCGCGCCTGCCTGGAAAGCATCAACGCACAGGCAGACTGGGCATGAACTACCGTTTTTCTGTATCATTCGATCCGAAAAACAGCAGCTGCAAACACCGAAGTGTTTGCGGCTGCTGTTTTTCGTAATACAAGACACGGACGCACCGAAGCGGTACGTCCGTGTTGTGTTTGCTTAATTACAGAAGCTCTGCAAAGTGCTTGATGGTGCGGACCATCTGGGAAACATAGGACATCTCGTTGTCGTACCAGGAAACGACCTGGACCTGAGAGGTGCCGTTCTCCAGGTTGATGACCATGGTCTGGGTGGCATCAAACAGGGAGCCGAACCGCATACCGATGACGTCGGAGGAGACGATCTGGTCTTCGTTGTAGCCGAAGGACTCGGTAGCTTCCTTCTTCATCTGCGCATTGACATCCTCGACAGAGACAGTGCCCTTGACGATGGCGTTGAGGATGGTGGTGGAGCCGGTGGGAGTGGGAACACGCTGGGCAGCACCGATGAGCTTGCCGTTGAG
>CAMGRA010000166.1 GCA_946061345.1 uncultured Clostridia bacterium
CAGGCCGCGACCATCAACATGGCCCTCTCCCGCAACGGCTGTGTCATGCCCCGCGCCCTGTGCGAGATCATCTCCAAGAACTGGATCTTCCCGAACCCCTTCGACAAGGAGCCCTTCGACGCGGACGTCGAGGGCAAGAAGGCGTCCTTCAAGGAAGCCGGCATTGAATACACCATCAATCAGATCGACGAATACCGCGCCTGCGGCATCAACGGTATCCACCTGTACGCACTGAACAAGTACGACGACGTGGCCCGCATCGCGAAAGAGGCAGGCCTGCTGGACCTGATTTGATCTCCCATGACCCATACCATTGCTGTTGCCGGTAAGGGCGGCGTGGGCAAAACCACCGTCTGCGGCATGATCGTCGACAACCTCATTGCCCGCGGCAAGGGCCCGCTGCTGGTGGTGGACGCCGACGCCAACTCCAACCTCAACGAGGTTTTGGGGGTGGAGGTGGAGACCACCCTGGGTGCCATCCGCGAGGAAATGGCTCAGGCCGAGCTGCGGGGCGACGTGATCCCGAAGAACATGACCAAGGCCGACTATGCCGAATTCCGTTTCAACTCCGCCCTCATCGAGGAGGACGATTTCGACATGCTGGTCATGGGCCGCACCCAGGGCAAGGGCTGCTACTGCTACGTCAACGGCGTGCTCAAGACCCAGCTGGACAAATACGTCGGCGCGTACAACTACATGGTCATCGACAACGAGGCGGGCATGGAGCACATCGCACGCGGCACCCTGCCCCATGTGGAGACGCTGCTGCTGGTGTCCGACTGCTCCCGCAGAGGCGTACAGGCCGTGGGACGCATTGCCGGGATGGTCGGGGACATGGCCATCAAGCCCGACCGCATGGGACTTATCATTAACCGCGCCCCCGGCGGTGTCCTCAACGACGGCGTTCGGGAGGAGATCGAAAAGCAGGGCCTGACTTTGCTGGGCGTTCTTCCCCAGGACGAGGCGGTCTTTGAGGCCGATTGCGCAGGCCGGCCCAGCTCCAAGCTCCCCGCCGACGATCCCATGAAGATTGCCCTGGCCAAGCTGCTCCGGGAGCTGGGGGTATGACCCCGCCCGCACCGATTCATTCTTAATTTCGGCGGAGAAATTCCGCCCCAACAAACCAGATATATTACACAGGAGGCTCAATCTATGGCTTTTGAAGCAAAAACGCAGGCGTTCTCCTCCTCCATTGGCACCGTCACCGTCGGCACCGGCGAGAAGGCTGTCAAACTCGGCGGAGTCAACGTCCTGCCCTTCTACTCCTTCGACGCTCCCATTGAAAACGCGCCGAAGATCGGCGTGGAGATCACCGACGCAGGTCTTGCGGCCTTCCCCCAGAAGGGACTGCAGGAGTTCTATGCCGGCTGCACCACTCCTGCCGAGATGGCAAAGCGTGCCGGATCCATGTACGGCGTTTCCTTTATCTGCCTGCATCTTGAGGGTGCCGATCCCAACGGTGAGAACAAGTCCACCGAGGACTGTGTCGCCATCGCCAAGTCCGTAGCGGAAGCGACCGACCTGCCCCTGGTCATCATGGGCTGCAAGAACATCGAAAAGGACTCCGAGCTCTTCACCAAGATCTCCGAGGCGCTGCAGGGCAAGAACATCCTGGTCCTGTCCGCCCGTGAGGAGGACTATAAGACCGTCGGCGCTTCCGCCGCTCTGGCTTACGGCCAGAAGGTCGGCGCGGAATCCGCCGTTGACATCAACCTGGCCAAGCAGCTCAACGTCCTCATGACCCAGCTGGGCGTCGCGCCCTCCTCCATCGTCATGAACGCCGGCTCCGCCGCTGCCGGTTACGGCTATGAATACGTGGCCTCCACTCTGGACCGCATCCGTGCCGCCGCATTGGCACAGAGCGACGACCAGCTTCAGATGCCCATTATGACCCCCGTCTCCACCGAGGCCTGGGGCGTCAAGGAAGCCATCATGGCTGAGGCGGATATGCCCGAATGGGGCGACGCCGAGGAACGCGGCATCGAAATGGAGATCACCACCGCCGCCGCCTGCCTCACCGGAGGCTCCGACGCGGTCATCATGCGTCATCCCGCTGCGATCAAGGCCGTTGCCGATATGATCGCCGCGCTGGTCTGATGAGAAGGAGGAACGACATATGGCACTGAAAGGCTTAGACATCTTCAAGCTGTCTCCCAAGAAAAACTGTAAGGAATGCGGCAGCCCCACCTGTATGGCTTTCTGCATGAAGGTCGCCCAGGGCGCCGTTTCTCTGGACAAGTGTCCGTACTTCTCCCCCGACGCCATCGCCACCCTGTCCGAGGCCACCGCGCCTCCCATGAAGACCATCAAGGTCGGCTCCGACATCACCCTGGGCGGTGAGACGGTCCTCTTCCGTCACGAGAAGACCCTGGTCTCCCGCAACCGTTTCGCCGTTCCCGTCTGCACCTGCATGGACGAGGCCGCTGCCGACGAAAAGCTGGCTGACCTGCAGAAGGTGGACTATGAGCGTATCGGTGAGCGCGAGTATGTCGAGTTCGTCCTGGTCCACTGCGAGAAGGACTCTGCTGACAAGTGGGAGGACCTGGTCAGGAAGGCCGCCGCGACGAACCGCACCCTGATCCTGGACTGCGAATGTGCCGAGTGTGCCAAGAAGGCTCTGGCCATCTGCAAGGACGGCAAGCCCATCCTCAACGGCGCCAACGCCGAGAACTATGCCGAGATGAGCGCCATCGCCACGGAAGCCGGCG
>CAMGRA010000167.1 GCA_946061345.1 uncultured Clostridia bacterium
AGCTTGGAGATGATGACGCTCAGATGGATGTCGCAGACACCGGCGATGATCATTTCCTTGGTCTCCGGGTCGTTGCCGTAGGTAAAGGAGGCGTCCTCCTCGTTGAGCTTGACCAGGCCGCTGGCGACCTTGTCTTCCTGACCCTTGGTCTTGGCGTAGATGGCCATACGGTAGCAGGGCTCGGCGTAGGTCATGCCCTTGACAGTGACGACTTTGCCGGCAAGACCCAAAGTGTCACCGGTGCGGACGGAGGCCAGCTTGGTAAAGACGCCGATGTCGCCGCAGCAGACCTTGGAGGTTTTGACGTTGTCCTTGCCTCTCGGGAAGAAGGTGTTGCCCAGCTTTTCGCTGTCGCCGGTACGGGCGTTGACAACGGTGAGGGTATCCTCGATGTCACCGGAGATGACCTTGAAGTAGGAGTTCTTGCCGTACTGGTCGGCAACGGTGTTGAAAACAAAGGCCATGGGGCTGCCTGCGGGATCCAGAGGCAGCTCGGATTCGTTGCCGTCCTCGTCGACGACGATGGTAGGCTTGCCCTCCAGGGGAGAGGGAGCGAATCTTTTCAGGTTTTCCATCAGGCGGACGGTGCCCAGGCCGTTCATGGAGCAGCCGCAGAAGACGGGGGTGATGGTGCGCTGCAGGATGCCGTCCTTGATGCCCTTGAGCAACTCTTCCGGCGTGAAGGGCTCTTCCATGAAGAACTTCTCCATGAGAGCCTCGTCGGTCTCGGCGACCTGCTCATTGAGCTCCATCATATATTCGTCGATCCGGTCGGCGGCATCGGCAGGCATGGGGATCTCCTTGCCGTCCACACCGTAGGCCTTTTTCTCAATCAGGTCCACAACGCCGACGGCCTGTTCGCCGTTGAGGATGGGGAAGGTAAAGGGAATGGCGGAAGCGCCGAAGGTCTCACGGATGGAATCGAAGGTGCCGAAGAAATTGGCGTGCTCCTCGTCCAGCTTGGAGACGTAGAACATGGCGGGCAGATTTGCGTCAGCCAGGGATTTCCAGCCCTTTTCGGTGCCGACGGCGATGCCGGACTTGGCGGTCAGGCAGATGATGCCGGCGTCGGCAACACGGAGAGACTGCACGACCTCGGCGGCAAAGTCAAAGTAGCCGGGGTTGTCCAGAACGTTGAGCTTGCAGCCGGCGTATTCCACAGGGATGACGGAGGTCTTGATGGAATACTGGCGCTTCTTTTCTTCTTCGTCGAAGTCGGAAACGGTGGTGCCGTCGGCGCGCTTGCCGAGACGGGTGATAGCCTTGGTCAGGAAGAGCATGCTTTCACACAGGGCGGACTTGCCGTCGCCGCCGTGACCCAGAAGAGCAATATTGCGGATGTCCTTCGCAGTGTACATAGTTTTGAAAATCTCCTTTCTGAGCAGTCGGAACGTGACTGCGCGGCAAACCGTTCGTTGCCACAATTAGTTTTATTATACACGATGGAAAACAAGATTGCAATTACAATTCTAAAAAAATCCAAAGAAATCCAGTAAGATTTGGGAAAAAGGACAATGAAAATCAAAAATGCAGGGAAAGCAGCGTGATAAAACCCGCGGCGGCGGCCCAAAGGAGCTGGAAAGTGGCCAGATGGAGGGAGGAAACCACGGCAGGAGCACCCCAAAGCAGCAGGAAGGAGCACAGCAGAAAGCCGGCAACGCCTGCCAGAAGGCAAATAAACAGGGCAAAATAGGAAGTGATGCGCAGCTTGCGCCCTGCTGCCACGGTGGAGGCAAAGGCACCGAAAGTGTCCTTGGCGATGAGGCCGCCCTGCTCTTCCTTTTTATCCGAACTGCTTTCCGACAGACGCAGACGCTCCGAATAGGGCGGAAAGCGCATATTGTCGGTGGGCAGCTCGTATTTCGCGGCGATAAGCTCAGGGGTGATGACAAAGTCCCGTGTAGCGATGACCACGGAGAAATTTCGGTTGGTCAGCACATCCCGCAGACCGCTGCGGGTGGAGGCATTGGCTTTGTATTTTACGGCGAAAATACCTGCCAGCTCTCCATTGACGGAGACATAGACCGCCTGACGCACCCGTGCGCCGGTGCTCATGCGCACTCCCATACTGTGCATAAAGCTCAGAGAGCCTACCAGCACCACGTCGCCCATGATCTCCGCGCCGATGCCGCCGCCGTCATAGATGCGGTGCTCCGTCAGGGGATAGCGGGGGGCGTGCTGAGCCTGCTGCAGGGAGGCAAACAGCTCCGTCAGGGGGCTGCCGGCGATCTCCAGAGCCTCCCGGGCATAGGCGATGACCCTGGGCGCGGAAAAGGAGCCGAGGATCTTCATGCCGCTGCCGGTAATGCTGCTGCGGGGGAACAGGTCCTCGTCGTGAAGGATGATGGTGTGCCGTCCGCCGAAGAGCTTGGCGCTTTTCCAGCCGCTGAGGGCGCCGCCCACCTTGGCAAGCTGCCGGGAAAGGGCGCAGAAGATGCGGGGATAGCACAGCGCACCTGCAAAGGGCGTGGCGGCCAGCAGCAGGATCAGCCAGATGGGAATAAAGTCGGCCACGGTGCGCTGGGACAGCAGCTTTGCCGCTGCGGCGCTGACAGGCAGCAGAAGGGTGCAGTAAAAGCTCAGGATCCGCTTCGGGCTGTCTGCAGCCGAAAGGTCCCGGAGAAACAGGTCCATATCTGCCGTTTCCCTGCGCAGGGAGTCGGTGTCCTTGAGCAGTTGGCGGGCGTCGAAGATCCCCATGGG
>CAMGRA010000168.1 GCA_946061345.1 uncultured Clostridia bacterium
ACGTGGATGACGTTCCAGTTGAAGGCCTCAAATTTCTTGTCCAGAGGCTCGGAGGGCATGACGTCCCTGGTGGCGCCGTCGATCTGCAGACCGTTGACGTCCACCACGGCGCACAGGTTGTCCAGGCCGTACTTGGCGGCGGACATGGCGGCCTCCCAGACCTGGCCCTCGGCGATCTCACCGTCACCGAGGACGGTATAGACCCGGTAATCCTTCTTGCTGAGCTTGCCGCCCAGAGCCATGCCCACGGCGGCGGAGATGCCCTGGCCCAGGGAGCCGGTGGACATATCGACGCCCCTGACGTGGCGCATTTCGGCGTGGCCGGAGTAATGGCCCTTGATGGAGCGGAAGAGCTTCAGATCCTCCACGGGGAAGTAGCCGCGCAGAGCCAGGACCGGATAGAGAGCGGGAGTGCAGTGGCCCTTGGACAGGACAAAGCGGTCCCGGTCGGGGTCCTGCGGGTGGTCGGGATCCACGTTCATGACGCCGAAATAGAGGGTGGTGATGGCGTCAATGGCAGAGAGGCTGCCGCCGATGTGGCCGGAAGCGGCGGTATGCACCGCGTCAAGGCCCAGCAGGCGCGCCTTTGCAGCCAGGATGGCGAGCTGTTTGCTGTTACATTTTTCCATAGTGACCATTCCTTTTCTGAATTATTGAAAGTTCTTAATTATTGAAAGCTGTAGGTGACCAGCGTTTTGCGCAGATAGTATTCCGCCACGGCGTAGTCGTGATGCGCCTGCATGGCGGATGCCGGCAGAGAGTCGGTCAGGGAACCGTCGGCGGAGAGATACATGGAGTCCTGGTGCATGACGGGGCAGAGCTCCCGGACCTGCCGCTGCAGCTGCATCCAGGCAGGACCCTCCCAGCCGCATTGGTCAAAGAGCACCGACATGAGGTAGCAGGGGGAGATCATTTCACCCTGACCGGTAAAGTCGCTGTCCAAAAGCTCCTTGGCCGCGTCGTTGGCCCAGATGAGGTAGGGGGTGGAGTAGAGGTTCCGGCAGCCCTCGGCGGTGCCCCCCAGAACGTTGACGCCCATCTCCTCGTAGTAGCAGTTTTCCGCGCCGAAGGAGGGCTTGTGGTCACCGAAGAAGACCAGGACCACCGGGGTCTCGTCGTCCCGGAAGCTGTCGACGTAGGCGGCAAGCTGCCGTCCCGTGTCGGCCACGCCGTTTAAGTAGTTGTTGACCAGGTAGTAAGCCTCGTCGGAGATGCCCGCGTGGGAGACGTACTCGCCGCCCTCGAGGCGCTCGTTTTCGTAGGGGCTGTGGTTCTGGTAGGTGACGGAGAAGGAAAAATAGGGTTCGCCGTCGGCGGTCTCCTCCTCATAGATGCGCCGCAGCTCCGGGAACAAAACGGCGTCGGAGGCGTGTTCCTCCCCGGTCAGGGCCGCATAGTGGTTCTCCATGAACAGGTAGCGGTCGAAGCCCAGGCGCTCGTTGACGTTGACCCGGCTGTAGAACCAGTCGTTGCCCGGATGGGAGCCGTCGGTCTGATAGCCGCAGGCGGAAAAATAGCGGACAAAAGAGGACGACGCATTGCGGTAGTGGGGCTGAGGGAAGGAAAAGCCGGTGAGGAAGGCCCGCTCGGCGTTGATGGTGCCGCCGCCGCAGGTGTCCGACAGCAGGGTGCCGTGGTAGGACTCGGTCTGCAGGGCGTGGAAGTCGGCATAGGCGTCGGCGGTGAAGTCGATGGCCTCCAGCTCCGACAGGTCAGAGAAGCTCTCCAGCATGGTTACCACCACGTTGACCCGGCGGTCTGCGGGGATGGCCTGATCGGCAAAGCCCGCCAGAAGCGTCTGGGCAGCCTCCTTGCTGTAGCCCTCCGGCGCGGGCATGATAGCCGTGCTCACCGAATGGAGGAAGGAGTAGAGGAAGCCGTGGGAGGCGTAATTCTCCGTGTCCTTCCAGACGTTGAAAAGACTGGCGTTTTCCTGGCGGTCGTACAGGCCGTTGTCCGAATACCACCAGACCCAGGAGCAAGCGCCGAAGCCGATACAGGCGGCAGCGGCCAGCAGCCGCACCCACCAGCGCTGTTTCGGCACACGGCCCCGGGCAAAGAGAAGCAGAATGACGTTGCCGACCAGAATCAAAGCCACGGAGACGTAAAACCATACGGGCGGGATGATGGCGTAGTTGCCCATCATGCCCATGCCCTCGCCCAGCAGGAACAGGTCGTCGATGACGAAGGGCTCGCCGCGCAGGGCCACCTTGAAGTAGTTGATGTAGCCCATGATGAGCAGCAGCACCGAGGGGATCAGAAAGCTGAGCCAGGCGCGGTTGGTGACGAAGTAGAAAAAGAGCATCAGCAGCGCCACGGGCAGGAAGTTCAGCAGCAGGATGACCGGCTCGTGGAAATAGGAGGAGAACCGGCCTCTGGAAAAGTCCAGAGTGCTGGTCATCAGGCACACCGCCGTCAGACCCATTGCCGCCAGGAGCAGCAGGACCACCGTCAGGATCCACTTGACCTTTGGAGAACGCTCCCTGGGACGCCAGCGGCGTTTCAGCGGAGAGGCTGTTTTTTCAGAGTCCATTTCAGAACGCCAGCTTCTCCCGCAGGTAGTTTTTCAGCTCGGAAATGGGCAGGCGGACCTGCTCCATGGTGTCGCGGTCACGGACGGTAACAGCGTGATCGGCGGGGGTGGTGTCGTCGCCCACGGTGGCGAAATCCACGGTGATGCAGAAGGGCGTGCCGATCTC
>CAMGRA010000169.1 GCA_946061345.1 uncultured Clostridia bacterium
TCTCCGCAGATCACGTCGATATCCGCCGTGCGCAGGAAGTCGTCCAGGGCCGTCAACGCCTCCGGGGGAAGGTCCGCAATGACCTGCAGGTCCCTGTCCGGGTCGCCTGCCACCATGCCTGCGGCAATGGCGGGACGGATGCCCTTGCGCCCGCCGGTGTTGGGGACCACTACGCTTTTAACGTTTTTCAGAATGTTGCCGCTGACGGTAGCCGTCACGCGCTCCGGCAACTTCCCCAGGAGTTTTTTCGCTGTGGCGGCGCAGTAGGCGATGGCGATTGGCTCGGTGCAGCCCGTAGCCGGGACCAGTTCCTCGCTTAAAATGGCGATATAGTCGCGCATGACCTTCTCTTTCAGCATTGTCTCTCTATCCTTTCTTTTTCAGCAGGAAAAACAAAATTAGCAGCACCTGCAGCACGCCGCACAGGACGAACAGCAAAAAGGACGACTGCAGCTTCAGCGACAAGACCAGGCTCAGCCCCGCGCCCCACAGCAGCAGCGTCCCGGAGAGGAACTGCGTCAGTCTGCTCCACCAGAGGCTGGTGAACACCGTGCAGATGACGCCGCTGACCGGCAGAGCGTAGATGAACAGCAGCCAGGCGCGGTCAGCCAGCAGGCCGGACATCTTTGACGCGCAGAACAGCACCGTCGCCGTCAGCCAGGCCAGCCCAACCGACAGCAGCAGGATCAGGATGCGCCTGCTGCCCTTTTGGGGTACCTTTTTTTCGCCCAGCAGGTCCTGCACGGTAATGCCGTAAAGCCGGGCGATCCGCCAGAGGATGAACACGTCCGGCGTTCCCTCCGCCCGCTCCCATTTGGAAACGGACTTGTCCGAGTAATTCAGTTTCTTCGCCAGATCCGCCTGGGTATCTCCGTTTTGCCGCCGGTAATAGGCGATATTCTCTGCGATCTGACGCCGCAGCAATGCTTCCTGTTCTTCCATCAAAATACCTCGAATCCGTTGAAAATACTGGACTCTACTGTCAGTAGAGTGCCGTTCTCAGCGCTGTGGAGGGCAAGTCAGAAACCGTGGCGTGACTTTCCCCCGCCACAGGTGTATGCTTGGGGCAACCTGTTTGGGAGGGAGTCTCATGAAAAGAATGAAAAAAATCTTTGCCAAATTTGTTCGTATCCTGACCGCGCCGCCGATCTTCGCCGCGCTGCTGTGTGTATTTCTCTATCTGCTTCTGCCGGGCAGCTTTGCCTCCCCGGTCCACTTCACCCTTGCTCTGGGCTTTCTCACCGCTTTGCCTCTGCTGGCCTATCCCATCGCCGCCCTGATCCCCGCCCTGCGGCGAAAGGGCCGCGATGGTCAGCGGGATCTGGCGGTGGTCTTCTCCGTCATCGGTTATGTGGGCGGTATCCTGTACGCCCTTCTGTTTGACGGCGCGGCGACGGAGCTGGTCCTCTACGGCACCTACGTTCTTTCCGGCGTCGCCATTGGTATCGGCACCCTGACGGGCTTCAAGATCAGCGGTCATGCCTGCGGCTGCTCCGGGCCTCTTGCCATGCTGGCAACCTTCGTCAGTCCCTGGTTCCTGGTTGGCTATCTCCTGCTGCCCTTCATCTTCTGGTCCAGCCGCTGCCTGGGACGCCATTCCGCCGCCCAGCTCCTGACTGGAGCAGCGCTGCCGGTGCTGGCCATGCTGCTGTGCCGGGTCGCCTTTCTGTAAACGGAAAGCCTCTGTAAAATAATTATACCAGAAAAGCGCGTGATTGCAAGCGTTGGCTTGACAAACCCGGTGCCCTGTAATAAAATAATACCCGGAACCCGTGAAAACCGTTGGAAACAGGCGCTTTCACGGAACATTCCGGCAATGAATCTGGCAAATGCGACAGGAGGCACCACCATGATTTGCAGCAAATGCGGCGCGAGCAACCCGTCTGACGTGCAGTTCTGCACTTCCTGCGGAGCAGCGATGGCCCGACCCAATAACCGTCCCGGCGGCCCTGACCCGGCAAAAAAACGCCGCGCCATCGTTCTGGCCGCCGCGGCGCTGTGTATCCTGGCGCTGATTTTGGTTCTGGCCGTTTCTTTTTCCGGCTCCGGCGCGTCCCACGCCGCCGACGACCTCTGTGATGCCGTCCTTGCCCTCGACCTCAACAAAGCCCTGGATATGCTGCCGCCTGCGGTGCGGGAGTATATCTCGGAGGATCTGGGTCTCTCCGATGCCAAGGTCCGCATCATCAGCACCGAGCCGCTGGACGCCTCCGCCGTCAAGGATATCGACGAGCTTTACGGTATGTATTTCGACACCGGCGAGGGCTATGTGGAGGAAGCAGCTCTGGTCTATGTGGACATCGTCCTGCCCAACCGCTCCCTGACGGAGGACTATATTCCCCTGATGATGATTTGTGTCGGGGGCGAGTGGTACCTGGACCTGCCTGGCACGGCGGACATCATCAGCGAAGCCGGCTGGGATCTGGACGGTTTCTCCTTCCTGTTCTGATGCTTCCAAAAAACCTTTGGTTTTTAGGAAGCAGGCTCTTTGTTCGCCCTTTTCCACCGAGCGAAAACAGATAAAAAACGGCTGCTGCAAGGCGAAAGCCTTGCGGCAGTTCAGCGTGTCGAAAAACCTTTTCGACGCGCTGGGAGACTGTCAAGAAAGCTCGAAAGACAAGCAACTCTCGCCTGTCGGCGTACATAGGTACGGTAAGGCGAGAG
>CAMGRA010000170.1 GCA_946061345.1 uncultured Clostridia bacterium
ATATGGTTCGGGTTCGTCACCACCACCTCAAAGGCCTTTTCCGCGCCCAGATAGGAGAATTCCTCCAGCATTTCGTCCGTGGTGCGGAAATAGAGCGGATTGGGCCGGTCACAATCGGAAAAGCCCTTGCTGGCCAGCAGGATACGGCGGTAGATCTCCTCCTCCGGGTTGAGGAAGTGAACGTCGCCGGTAGCGCAGACGGGTTTTCCCAGTTCCTCGCCCAGGCGCACGATCGTGCGGTTGAAGTCCCGAAGCTCCTCCTCGCTGGCCGCCGTGCCGTCTTCCAGCATGAAGCGGTTGTTGCTCAGGGGCTGGATCTCCAGGAAGTCGTAGAAGGAGGCAATGCGCTTAAGTTCGGCGTCGCTCTTGTGGGCGATGACCGCCTGGAACAGCTCGCCGGCCTCGCAGGCAGAGCCGATGATCAGGCCCTCGCGGTAGCGCAGCAGCTCCGACTTCGGCATACGTGGGAATCGCTTGAAATACTGCAGATGGGCGTCGGAAATGATGTGGTAGAGGTTACGCAGGCCCGTCTGGTTCTTGGCAAAGACGATGATATGGCGGGCACGGCGGTCGTTGATGCGGCTGCCGGAGCGCAGGCTCACCATGTCGGCGTTGATGGACTGGATGTCCTGCAGGCCCCGCTGGCGGAGCATCTGCGCAAAGCAGAGATAGATCTTGCCGCAGGTCAGGGCATCGTCGGAAGCCCGGTGATGGTTGAATTCCGGCAGGGACAGAGCCTCCGCCACAAGATTCAGCTTGAATTTGTTCAGGTGCGGCAGGAGATTCTGGGCTAAAATCAGCGTGTCGATATAGGTCGGCTGGAAAGGGATTGCCAGCCGCTCACAGGCCGCCGTCAAAAAGCCCACGTCAAAATCAGCGTTATGGGCCACCAGCGGACGGTCTCCGCAGAAGCGCAGAAAGTCCGGCAGGGCCTGGCCGATCTTGGGTGCGCCCTCCAGCATGGCGTCGGTGATGCCCGTCAGCTCAATGATCTTCGGATCCAGCTTCCGCTCCGGGTCCACGAAGGTCTGGAAGGTGTCCACCACCTCACCGCCGCGCAGAATGACTGCGCCGATCTCGGTGATGGTGTCGTGGAGGGAGGAAAGGCCCGTCGTCTCCAGGTCGAAGGCGACGAATTCCCCCTCCAGGTCCATATTGTCCCCGCCATGGACAGCGATACGGTCATCCACGTCGTTGACGTAATAGCCCTCGCAGCCGTAGAGGATCTTAATGGG
Source organism: uncultured Clostridia bacterium (assembly GCA_946061345.1). Taxonomy (GTDB): domain Bacteria; phylum Bacillota; class Clostridia; order Oscillospirales; family Oscillospiraceae; genus JAZOXB01. Next base: position 1,236 of record CAMGRA010000170.1, read on the forward strand.
CTTGTCCGTCCCCGCCACCTTGTTTTTGCTGGCCTTGAGGGCGTCGGGGAAGGAGGACGCCACGCCGTGATCCGTAATGGCGATGGCCTTGTGGCCCCAGCGGGCAGCCATTGCCACAGCCTCGCCGGTCTTGGTCAGGGCGTCCATGAGGGACATGGTGGTGTGCAGGTGCAGCTCCACCCGCTTCTGCTCCGCCGTGTCCCGGCGCAGCGGCGGGTCGATGCGCTGGATGGCTCTGGGCCGAACCACCATCTCCCGGTCGTACTTGTCGTAGTCCACGTCGCCCTGCACCCGCAGCCACAGGCCAGGTTTGGCAACGGCCTCAGTGATGGGTTTGCCGGAGTCGCCCTTGAAATAGTCGCTGACGCAGACGGAGCCGTTAAAGTCCGTCATGTCGAATTTTACCACGGTGGCCGCGCCCTTGTTGACCTCCCGGTGGGCAATGGCGACGACCTTGCCCTCGATGATGATCCGCTCGTTCTGGTGGTTCTGAGAGATCTCTCCCATGGGCATGGGGTCGCCCTTGAAGGGTTTGCCCAAAATCATGGTGGTTTCCTTTTTCTTCTCGCCTGATGACGCGGCAGGTGCGGCGGATACCGGGATCTCCTTCATGGCCTCGCGGCGCATTTGCTCCGTCCGGTCAAACAGGGCCGCGCCCTCGCTCTCGTCGCCGCAGATGACGCTGATCTTTGTCTGCACGCCGAAGCGGTCCTTCAGATAACGCTCCACAACGCCCAAATGGGGCAGCAGGCCGTCCTTGCCGTTGGCGCGGAGACAGAGGCGGCTCTCGCCCTCTGCCAGTTCCCAACGGCAGCCCGCCAGGGTCGCCGCCGCCGGAGAATAGGCAGAGATCAGCAGCCGGTTCAGTTCCTCCGCCCGGCACTCGGCCAGACATTCCCCGGGAAATTTGGGCAGAAGCCGCACACTGCGCACCCCGTAAAGGGCACAAAGCTCCCGGGAGGCCGTCTCCAGGTCTGCCGCCGGTACATAATGGGGCAGAGACAGCTTCAAGGTCACGGAACGGGCCTCCCGGTCGATTTCTCCATGACAAACCGCCGCCTGCTCCAAAAGGGCACGCAGCGGCTCATCCGGCGTATATTCATGAAACAGTTCCAACAGGAGATACTGCTTTGACATTCTATAATTCCTCTATATAAGACATCAGTCTGGGCAGCAGAGCGTCATAGGGCAGCTTTTCTTTCAACTCCCCCTTGACGAAGATCACGCCGCAGCCGTCGCCGCCGGCAATGCCGATGTCGGCCTCTCTGGCCTCACCGGGACCGTTGACGATACAGCCCATGACCGCCACCGTAATGTTCTTTTCGCAGGTTTCCAATGCTTTTTCCACCTGTCCGGCCAGGCCGATCAGGTCGATTTTTGTCCGTCCGCAGGTGGGACAGGAGATGAGATTCACACCGCT
>CAMGRA010000171.1 GCA_946061345.1 uncultured Clostridia bacterium
CTAATATGCCGATAGCTTGACCTACAAAAGAAGAGCAGGCTCGAAGTTGCAAGAAGCTCAGAGCTTCCCATTCATTCATGTTCAGTTTTCAGGGTATATCCCCTGATACCGCAGAGTAAGGGAAAGGCCAAACCTCTGTTGGTAGCGTATCTTGCAAGATGCAAAACGAGCGCGGCAGTTTCTGCCGACGCGAAATAAGTTGGTATTGATTGCAGTGAGGGTCCACCTGTTCCCATCCCGAACACAGAAGTTAAGCTCACTTGCGCCGACAATACTTTGCGGGCGACTGCACGGGAAGATAGGTAATGCCAACATCAAAAGAATCCACCCAACAGGGTGGGTTTTTTTGTTGCCCTTTTTTCCGTCACGGTCAAAAAGAGGATGCACCCTATTGACTTTTAGTTTCTACTATAGTAGAATAATAGAGAAATTACAGTGTGTTCACACCGGAAAAAAAGGAGGAATCTTCCATGAAAAAACGACTGCTCTGCCTGTGCCTGGCGGTGGCGCTGCTGTGCTCCGTGCTGCCGGTGGCATCGGCAAGCGCGCTCTACAGCGCTTACTTTGAAAACTACGATGTTGCCTACCCGGTGGAGGGCGGCATGATCTATTTTGACAAGGACCTGGGCGCCATCAACTTCTGCGACCGCACTGTGACCTCGGCGAAAATCCCGGCGGAGATCGACGGCGTTGCTGTCACGAAGATCCTCATGTCTTCTTTTTACGGCTGTGAGGCGTTGACCTCCGTCACCATTCCGGAATCGGTCACCTACATCGGTGACGAAGCGTTCAGATTCTGTACGTCCCTTACTTCTGTGGACCTGCCTGACAGCCTGCGGATTCTTGGCGAGAAGACCTTTGACGGTACTTCCTGCACCGTGCGCATGAAGAGCGGCATTTATCTGGGCGGCTGGCTGCTCCTTGTGGCGGCTCCGTCCATGGATGAGGAAGACAGGTCCGTGTATGTGGAGGAGGGAACCGTGGGCCTGGCCTCTGACGCCCTGAGCTTCAATACGGATTTCGTGAGACCCTTTGATGTCTATCTCCCCGCCTCCCTGCGCTATCTCAGTCCGGGGGCCTTGAACTATCAGGGCACCGTTCATTTTTCCGAGGACGATCCCTGCCTGGTCCAGAAGGACGGCAGCCTGTTCACGGCTGACGGGAAGAACCTGGTCCATTACATACCGCAGGAGGATCCGAATGGCAAACCGCTGCCCTACTATATTGTCCCCGAGGGCGTGGAAACCATCGAGGACAGTGCCTTTGAAAGCAGCTATTCGCTGAAGATCGTCTCTCTCCCCGACAGTCTGGTCACCATCGGCAATCGGGCCTTTCGCAACAGCGGCCTGCAGGAGATCGCCTTCGGCAAAAACGTCAAAACCATCGGTGACTTTGCCTTTGACGGCTGCGACCTGAATTATGTAAACCTGGGCGAGAGTGTGGAGACGGTGGGCATCTATGCGTTTCACGAAAATGAGTCGCTGCAGACAGCGGTCTTTCCCGCCACGGTGAAAAGCATCGGGGAGGCGGCCTTCTATAACTGCACCGGGCTGAAGAGCGCCTATTTTGAGGGCGATGCTCCGACCATGGGCGCGAACGCCTTTCATTGCGGCGAAGGTCCGTCTCTCGTCGCCGGCTATAATATTTTAGTCTCTTACGGTGCCATCCCCGGGCTGAAGTTTTATTACCGGGAAGGCCGCTCCGGCTGGTCGGAGCTGACGGACTACACCGCTGCCCTGTGGGAGCAAAACGTCCATGTCCACGATTTTCGCATGGAGCTCCGGCAGCCGGGCTGCACAGAGAAGGGCTGGGTCAAGGCTGTCTGTGATTGCGGCGCGACGCGTGAAGTGGCGACCCTTTATCCCCACGGGCATCAATATAACGCCTGGCAGGGCAACTGCATCCATTGCGGCAAAAAGGACGGCATGACAGACGTGAATGACGGGGACTGGTTCGCGCCCAGCGTCTATTTCGTCCTGAAAAACGGGCTGATGAACGGCGTCAGCGAATTTGTCTTCTCTCCCGGCGCGCCCATGACCCGGGCCATGCTCGTTACTGTCCTCTGGCGCTATGAGGGGGAACCGGAGGCCCCGGCAAACACCTTCTCCGACGTAAAAACGGGCGCGTGGTACGCAGACGCCGTATCCTGGGCGTCGGACAACGGCGTGGTGGACGGCGTGGGCAACAACAAATTTGATCCGGAGGGCAATATCACCCGTGAGCAGATGGCGACGATCCTGTACCGCTACTGCGGCGGAAAGGGCATCGACACCGGCAAGCAGGGCAGTCTCAGCGGCTTCCCCGACGCGGGAAAGGTCAGCAGCTACGCAAAGACGGCGCTGCAGTGGACGGTAGCGGAGGGCATCATCGGCGGCTCCGACGGCAAGCTGCTGCCCCAGGGCAATGCCACCCGCGCCCAGGTGGCGACCATCCTGATGCGGTTCATTCAGAGCATCGTGGAAGGCTGAGCCACACAGGCAAAGAGATAAACCAATCAAACAGGGCGGGCCGGTGTTTTGCGCCGGTCTGCCGTGTTAAAAACGCGGGGCCGGAACAATAATACTGATTCTTGATGAAAAAGTTTCATCAAGAATCCCGGCGTGTCAAAAAACCTTTTCGACACGCTGGGAGACTGTCGAGAAAGTTCGAAAGA
>CAMGRA010000172.1 GCA_946061345.1 uncultured Clostridia bacterium
CGGGATAGCAGAACAGATGGGTGCCGTCGATCTCCCGGTCTGCCCGCTGGGGCAGGTTTTTGCCGACGGCGCGGATGACCCCGTCCTCACAGTAAAGATCGACGCTTTGCAGCAGCTCGTCTGTGTCATTGCAGGTGACAACTGCCGCCAGATTGCGAAACAGCAGGCTGGACATGATAAAACCTCCTTATGAGTTTTGTTTGGGAATCGTGCGCAGGGGACTGTCCTGAAGGGCCGCGCGGCGGGCTTCCTCATGAAGCTGTCGGATGAAGGCGGCGATCTGCTCGTTGACGGCCTCGATCTGCCGCAGGAACTCCGCGGCGGAGACCCGCAGAACGCCGCTGCGCAGGGCGGATAGCTGGATCAGGCCGTCGGAGGTCACCACGCGGACGGCGTAGTTTCTGCCGATCTGCCCTACCAGAGTTTCGATATACAGGTCCGCGCTCTCGTTTTCCTTGGTGTAGACGACGCGGAGCTTGTCGCGGCGGGTCTTGGAGCCGATGCCGCCCTTGACCCGATAGCTGTCAAAGACCACCACCAGCTCACAGGGATGGTAGCCGCAGTAGTTGCTCAGCAGGTCCAGCAGCCGTTCCCGTGCGCCGGACAGGTCGTTTTTGGCCTGCTCCCGCAGACCGTCCCAGGAAAAAATCAGATTGTAGCCGTCGACGATCAGGTATTCCTTCTTCTGCGGCGGCAGGGAGACCTCCTGGGCCTCAACCTGGACAGGCGGCCGGTAAAGGGTGCGCTTGTCCGGGCCGAACTCCCGCTCTATGATCTTTTGCAGCTCCTTTTCGTCCAGGTCCAGGTTCCGGGTGCGGACGCGTACCGGGGCGGGGGCTTCCTCCCGCTTTTCCCGCAGAACGCTCTCTAAGTGCATATAGGAGGGGACTTCATTCCACTTGACGTTCATGCCCGCGCCGTGGGAGCAGAACACGGAATCGGGGGTATTGTCCAGGTCTGCCTCGGGGTCGTAGCCCGTTTCCTCGATCACCTTCTGTGCGTTGTGGCAGGGGGCGTAGCCCTCCACCTCACAGACCAGCTTGCCCTGGCCGTGGGTATAGGCGGTGACATCGGACATATAGGACTGCATTTCGGACACGGGCGCGCTGCCCTCTAAAACGGTCATGACCCCCTCCTGCACGGGAGCGCCAAAGGAACCGCCCATGGCCCGCAGGTCGTTGATGGCGCGTCCAAGCTGGGCAGCGGGCACGGCCAGACGGAAGCGGTAAAAGGGTTCTAACAGGATGCTTTGTGCCTGCATCAAGCCTTGCCTTACGGCGCGGTAGGTGGCCTGACGGAAGTCGCCGCCCTCGGTGTGCTTGAGGTGGGCGCGTCCGGCTGCCAGAGTGATACGCAGATCGGTGATCGGCGCGCCCGTCAGAACGCCGAGATGGGTTTTTTCTTCCAAATGCGTTAAAATAAGGCGCTGCCAATTGCGGTCAAGAACGTCCTCAGAGCAGCAACTGTCAAATTGCAGCCCGCTTCCGCGCGGCAAGGGGGAGAGAATCAAATGTACCTCCGCATAGTGGCGCAGCGGCTCAAAATGCCCTACGCCCTCGACGGTGTTCGTGATCGTCTCGCGGTAGGAGACCCGCCCGCCGTCGATGGTGACATCGAGGTCGAAACGCTCTAAAATCAGCGCTTTTAATACTTCAATCTGCACCTGTCCCATGAGCTGGGCGTGGATTTCGCGCAGACGCTCGTCCCAGACAATGCGGAGCTGAGGCTCTTCCTCCTCCAATTCGCGGAGCTTGGGAAGCACGGTGCGCACCTCCGTGCCGCTAGGAAGCCCGATGCGGTAGGTCATCACGGGGGCGAGCAGGGCGGCCTTGCCCTCTGCCTGCGCGCCGAGACAGTCACCTGCCAGCAGTGAGGATAGCCCCGTCACCGCGCAGACCGCACCCGCTTCGGCGGTCTCCGCTTGTGTATAATCCGCGCCGGAGTACAGCCGGATCTGCGTGACCTTTTCTTCCATCCGTTCGCCGCCCCGTGGGGTGTAGGCAATGGGCATCCGCACCCGGAGACTGCCGCCCGTGACCTTCAGAAAGGTCAGACGGTTGCCCTGAGCGTCGCGGGCGATCTTATAGACCCGCGCGGCAAATTCGTCGGGATAGTAGGGCGCTTTCGTAAAGCGCTCCAAAACCGAGAGCAATTCGTCCACACCGTCCAAGTGCAGCGCCGCGCCGAAAAGACAGGGAAAAAACTTTTCCGCAGCCCACAGAGATGCAATCGTCTCATCTGACAGAGCGCCGTCTGCCAGATAGGCGTCCAAAGCCGCCTCGTCGCAGAGTGCGATGCTCTCCTGATCGTTCCAGGTTGCGCAGAATTCGCTGAAACACGCCCTCACATCCTCCAACAGGCGCTCCTTGTCCGCGCCCGGCAGGTCCATCTTGTTAAAAAACAGCAGGGTCGGGACGTGGTAGCGGCGCAGGAGTTTCCAGAGAGTCTCGGTGTGAGCCTGCACGCCGTCGGTGCCGCTGACGACCAGAATCGCATAGTCCGGCACGGTCATGGCCCGCTCGGCCTCGGGGGCAAAATCAACGTGGCCCGGGGTGTCGACCAGGGTGACGGAGAGCCGCTCCGTCTGAAACCGCGCCTGTTTGGAAAAGATCGTGATGCCCCGCGCCCGCTCTAAGCTGTGGTTGTCCAAAAA
>CAMGRA010000173.1 GCA_946061345.1 uncultured Clostridia bacterium
ATGTGTGCATAACCGCATCCGCGGTGGAAGGGCTCTTCATGCAAGCGAATGAAAAAATCGCTGAGCCTATAGGCTCAGCCGAGGGCATGTCCCAAGGGGGCTAGTGCATACCACTAGCACGGCCGGTGGTTATGATTCGTCTGCGAAGCAGACACCTCAGTCATTCACCTTTAGTCCTTAGTTTTTAGCCCGTAGGCAGCCTGTGGCAGTTTGAAGCGGCCTATGGCGGCTTCAGAAAAAAAGAAGACCGCAGGCAAGTGGCTGGCTTGCCTGCAGCTCCATATAGAATAGAGGGAAAATGAAAAAGAGATTTGTTGTTTACGATTACATCTTACCCCGGAAATGTTAAAAATATAACCGAAAAGAAATTAAGTTTCTATTAAATTGGAAATTTTTTTGGACGGCCGTAGGGGATAGTGTCAAAAAAACGCAAAGTTCATACGATAGAGCAGGGAGGGGTTGCTTCAATGGATTATTTTTTTACCTTTCGTTCGGTGACGGCTGCCATGGGGAGCAGCCGCGCCCTGGAGCAGGCGGGCATCAAAAATCAGATGGTCCGCACGCCGACGGCTCTGCGGCAGCAGGGATGCGGCTACAGCCTGCGCGTCAGCGAGGGACGCCTGCATGAGACGAAGCAAGTGCTGGGGGAGGCCAGCGGCCGCTATCAGAAGATCTACCGCAAGGAGGCCGACGGGCAGTGGCAGGAGGTGTCGCCATGATCTATTTTGACAGCGCGGCGACGACCCTTCAGAAGCCGCCACAGGTTGCCCAGGCGGTGCAGCGGGCCATCCGGACCTGCGCCAGCGTCGGCCGGGGCGGACATCCTGCCGCCATGGCTGCGGCGGAGACAGTCTACGGCTGCCGGGAGGCCGCCGCCAAGCTCTTTGATGCGGAGGTCGAACAGGTGGCCTTTACCATGAATGCCACCCACGCCTTGAATATTGCCATCCGCACTCTGGTCCCGGAGGGGGCGAAGGTGGTCATCTCCGGCTTTGAACACAACGCGGTGACCCGGCCGCTTCATGCCCTGGGCGCGGATATTACGGTGGCGGGACGGCGGCTCTTTTCCGCGACGGATACGCTCTGGGCCTTTGATGAGGCGACGCGGGTACGGCCTGCGGCGGTGATATGCACCCATGTCTCCAACGTTTTCGGTTACGTCCTGCCTATTAAAGAGATCGCCGCACTTTGCAGGAGCCGGAATATTCCGCTTATCATCGACGCCGCCCAATCGGCGGGGGTGCTGCCGGTATCTCTGCGGGAAAGCGGCGCACGCTTTATCGCAATGCCCGGACACAAGGGCCTTTACGGCCCCCAGGGAACGGGGCTACTGCTCTGCGCCGACGGCGGAGAACCGCTGCTCTACGGCGGAACGGGCAGCAATTCCGAGGAACAGGATATGCCTGAGTTTCTGCCGGACCGTCTGGAGGCCGGGACTCACAACGTCTGCGGAATCGCAGGCCTGCGGGAAGGAATACGATTTGTAACAAGACAGACGACGCAGCGGATATTCGACCATGAGCAGGCCCTTTTGTGCCATCTGCAGCGGCTGCTGCGGGGACAGGCAGGACTGGAGCTGTTCTGCGGCGACGGGCAGAGCGGCGTGCTTTCCTTCCGCGTGCGCGGCATGGACTGCGAAACGGCGGCGGAGAAGCTGGCACAGCAGCAGATCGCCGTCCGCGCCGGACTTCACTGCGCACCCTATGCCCATGAGAGCGCCGGAACGCTGCACAGCGGAACGGTCCGTGCGAGTTTTTCAGCCTTTAACACCCACAGGGAGGTGGAGCAATTCGCCTCTGCCTGCAAAAAACTGTTCCGACCATAGAAAAAGCGAGGATTGCCACTTGCTATTGCAGATAAAATCGGCTATAATTATAAAAATAAAAGTATAAGCGGAGTTTTGCTCATGGATACGATCATTTCCTTTTTCAAAGAATTTGCCGCCATGCTCCCGACAGTGAAATTCATGGATATCGTGGATATCCTGTTGGTGGCATTTGTGATTTATACCATCATCATTATGATCCAGACCACGGGTGCCGTGCGGATCGCCAAGAGTATTATTATCATCCTGATCCTGTCCGGCCTGACCCAGATCCTCAATATGTATCTGATGAACTATCTCCTGGATAAGATTCTGGAGATCGGCCTGATCGCCCTGGTCATCATGTTCCAGCCGGAGCTGCGCCGTATGCTGGAAAAGCTGGGCAGTAAGTCTCTCCGGGAGATCCTCAGCATGAAGGAGCAGCAGAGGGAGATCGACCGGGTCATTTCCCAGACCGTAGCTGCCTGCGAGATCATGTCCAAGGAGCGTACCGGTGTGCTCATCGTCTTTGAGCGCTCCGCTTCTACCATTGACTATCAGAAGACCGGCACCGTTCTGGACGCGGAGGTGTCCTCGGAGCTGCTGCGCAATCTGTTTTTCACCAAGGCGTCACTCCATGACGGCGCTGTCATCATCCGCAACGAAAGAATCGCGGCGGCAGGCTGCGTTCTGCCGCTGACCCAAAACCGCAACATCAGCAGCGACCTGGGTACCCGTCACCGCGCCGCCATCGGCATGAGCGAGGCGACGGACGCGGTGGTGGTCATCGTGTCGGAGGAGACCGGCACGATCTCCGTGGCCATCGGCGGTATGCTCAAGCG
>CAMGRA010000174.1 GCA_946061345.1 uncultured Clostridia bacterium
TGATGCAGGCGGCGGAAAAGAGCCTGCTCCTGCTTTGCTGTAAGCTGGGGCAGGCTGTGAAGCCTCTGACGCCGGCGGAATACCGCCAGCTCAGCGAGTATGTGCGCGTTATAGCTCTGACCCGGGCAGAGCAGGACAATGAGGTAAGCCCGGAGCAGCTCATGTCCCTGGGCTTCTGCCCGGGACTGAGCCGCCGGGTCGCCGGTCTTCTGGACCGGGAGAATACGCTGCGGGAATACCTGTCCAAGGCAGAGGACACCGTCGTAGTGACCCGCATTTCCGGGAGCTTCCCCCGGCGGCTTTACCGGCTTGAGGGCGACTGCCCCGCCGCGCTGTTCTGCAAGGGAGACCTGAACCTGTTCAACAGCAGATGTGTTTCTCTCGTCGGCTCACGGCTGCTGTTTCCCAGGGGCAGAGCCTTTGCCCGGCGCATCGGGCAGATGGCGGCCCGGGAGGGCTTCACCCTGGTTTCCGGCGGGGCCAACGGTGCCGATACCGCTGCCCAGGAGGCCTGCCTCGAAGCAGGAGGCAGGGTCATCTGCTTCGTGCCTGACGAGCTGAACCGCTACGCACCCCGGCAAAATCTTCTGTACTGCAGCGCCGACGGCTATGATCTCCCCTTTTCCGCGGCCCGCGCCCTGCGGCGCAACCACTTTATCCATGCTCTTGGGGAAAAGGCTTTCGTTGCCCAGTGCCCAGCCACCTCCGGCGGCACCTGGTCTGGTACGTCGGACAATCTGAGGCACCGCTGGTCGGAGGTCTACGTCCTCCGTGACGGCAGCAACGGCACGGAAGCACTTATGGCCCTGGGTGCCATCGGTGTGGAGGATAATCTGTCCTCACTGGCAGAACTACCTTCCTGTCAGTTGTCCATTTTCGACTGACTTTTATAGAATCATAGAAAAATATAAATTTCCGGTTGATTTTGACAAATTTTTTCGGTATAATTCCCTTATATGACCCTGCTATTATCCTACATGCGGAGGCTATCATATGTGTGGAATTGTTGGATATATCGGAAAGCAGCAGGCAGCGCCGATCCTGCTGGACGGCCTTGCCAAGCTGGAATACCGCGGCTATGACTCGGCAGGCATCTGCGTTTTCTCGGAAGACGGTTTTTCTGTTGCCAAGACCAAGGGACGTCTGGCAGCCCTCAGCGAACTGACCAACGGCGGCGCGGCCCTCCGGGGCTGCCTGGGCATCGGCCATACCCGCTGGGCCACTCACGGCGCTCCCTCAGACAGGAATTCTCATCCCCATCTGTCCTCCAACGGCAAGATCTGCGTGGTACACAACGGCATTATCGAAAACTATCTGGTTCTGAAGGAATACCTTCAGGCTGCAGGCAAGGCCTTTGAATCCGATACGGATACGGAGGTCATCGCCAACCTCTTTGAGTATTACTATGAACTGGAGGGCGACCTGCTCCGCGCTGTACAGCGATCCATTGAAAAAATGACCGGCAGCTATGCTCTGGGGATTCTGTGTACGGACTGCCCGGGCAGGATGCTGGCCGTGAAGAAAAACAGTCCGCTGATCTTCGGTTTCGGCGAGGGTGAGAATTATATTGCCTCCGATGTGCCTGCCATTTTGAAGTACACCCGCAAGGTGGTCTATCTCAACGACGGTGACATGGTGGATTTCAGCGCGGACGGTGCCGTTTTCTATAACGCCCTGGGCGAGCGGATCGAAAAGATCCCCGAGCATATCGCCTGGGAGATGTCTGCTGCGGAAAAAGGCGGCTATCCCCACTTCATGGTGAAGGAGATCCATGAGCAGCCCAAGGCCCTGCGGGACACCATCAGTCCCCGTATCAAAAACGGCCGCGTAGTCCTGGACGACCTCCGTCTGAGCGCTGAGTACCTGCGGGGCGTGCGACGGATCTACATTGTCGCCTGCGGGTCTGCCTACTATGTCGGCTGTCTGGGCAAATATATTCTGGAAAAAACCTGCCGCATCCCCGTGGAGCCCATCCTGGCCTCGGAGTTCCGCTACGCCCAGCCGGTTCTGGGGGACGACACCCTGGTCATCATCATCAGCCAGTCCGGCGAAACCGCCGACACTCTGGCGGCGCTGCGGGAAGCCAATACCCTGGGTGCCCGCACCCTTGCCATTGTCAATGTGGTCGGCAGCGCCATCTCCAAGGCGGCCCACGACGTCATCTATACCTGGGCCGGCCCGGAAATCGCCGTGGCCACCACCAAGGCCTACTCCACCCAGCTCTCGGTTATCTATCTGCTGGCGCTGTATATCGGCGATCTGCTGGGCACCCTGAGTCAGGAGGAATATCAGGACATTCTCAAAGCCCTGACAGAGCTGCCGGAAAAAATGGCCTCCATGCTGACGGAGGACTGTCTTGAACACATCGAGGCTCTGGCCGGGGAGCTCTATGAGCACCACGACGTATTCTTCATTGGCCGCAATCTGGACAGCGCCACCTGTCTGGAGGGCAGCCTGAAGCTCAAGGAAATTGCTTACGTCCACTCGGAGGCCTACGCCGCCGGTGAACTGAAGCACGGCCCCATCTCCCTCATTGAGGACAATACCCTGGTTATCGCCGTGGCAGGCGTCCCGGAGCTTTTCGACAAGACCATGTCCAACGTCAAGGAGGTCAAGGCCCG
>CAMGRA010000175.1 GCA_946061345.1 uncultured Clostridia bacterium
TCTTGAAAGCGTGCGCTCTCTTGACCTTACCGGTCTTGGTGAGATTGAATCTCTTTTTTGCACCGCTGTGGGTCTTCAGTTTCGGCATGGGTACTTCTCCTTTTTCATTATTTTGCGCTTTTCGGCGACAGGAAAATAGACATATGTCTGCCGTCGAGCTTGGGTTTCTTTTCCATGTTGGCAACCTCGGCGCAGCCTTCGCCAAATCGAATCAAAAGCTCCTCGCCGATATCGGTATGGGCCATCTCACGACCGCGGAAGCGCACAGTGACCTTGACACGGTTGCCGTCCTTCAGGAACTTCACCGCGCTGCGCATTTTGGTGTTCAGGTCGTTGGTGTCGATGCCCGGAGACATACGGATCTCTTTGATCTCAACGACGTGCTGATTTTTCCTGGCTTCCTTTTCTTTCTTGAGCTGGTCGAAGCGGAATTTGCCGTAGTCCATGATTTTGCAGACCGGCGGAACGGCATTGGGAGAGATCTTGACAAGGTCAAGCTCCTGCTCCTCGGCCATTTTCAAGGCAGCCTCGGACGTGACGATCCCGACCATCGCGCCGTCGGCAGCGATGAGGCGGACTTCCTTATCCCGAATGTCTTCATTGAGCTGATGATCTAATTTGCCGATGGTAAAGCACCTCCATTACACAACTACAAACAGAAAAAAGCGGATGCCAACAGCACCCGCAACCGAAAAACGCACAAAAACCGCGCAGAACTTTCGATATGGAACCTCTTCGCAAAGCTGGAGGTGAGGACGCTGCCGACCTTCTTTGTTTCGCGTGAAAATTATAGCATGAATGAAAGCGGCTGTCAAGTATTATTTACAGACTTTTTCTGCTATTTTTTCTTTTCAAACGGGGAAAAATGTGGTATGATGTCAGCAGAAAGGAGGAATTCCTGTGAAACGAAGCCTATGTGTCCTGCTGGCCCTCTGCCTGCTTCTGGCGCTGACGGCCTGCAGGACGGAAAAAACACCGGAGGAGACATCCCGGCCCACGGAAACGCAAAGTCCCACGGAGCCTTCTGAGACGGAGGAACCGACACAGACGACTGCGCCGGAGGGATCGACGGACGATACGCAAACGCCGGAGGAGCCTTCCGGGGACGATCAATGGGCCTACAGCTATGCCGACGATGCGGGCAGAATATGGGCCATGGGTTTTGCCAAGGTCACCAATGACACCGATTCACCCATCCTGACTGAGCCCTGCACTTTCCGCTTCTGCGACGAGAGCGGCGCGGAGCTTCTTGCGGCCAAGGATGTTTTCTGCTATCCTCAGGTTCTGGAGATCGGCGAGACCGGCTATTATTTTGAGATCGTGGAGACCGGCCTGGCGGAGGTGACGCCGCTGAAGCTCACCGTGGAGGGCGGCGAACCCGTTACTTTCCAGGGCGGCATCCGCTATGAGACAGAGAATGTCAGCCTGGCCAATTCCCCCTATGGCGGCATCCTGATTTCCGGCGAGGTCCGCAACTCCACGCCGGACACAGGCGAACTGGTCTGCGTTGCCGCCATTGTCTATGACGCCGGTGACAGGCCCCTGTGCGTGCTGTCCACCATTCTGGGCGAGGCCCTTCCTGCCAACGCTATGGCAGGCTTTTCCCTGGAAAACTACGATCTGCCGCCGGAGCTGAATGTTTCTGAGGCTGCAAACTTTGAGATTTTCGCCTATCCCGTGGCATGAGCTTACCCGAAGGAGGTGCCCCAAGGCATGAAAAACAGACCCATTGCCGTGTTTGACTCCGGCCTTGGAGGCATCAGCGTGCTGCGGAGGCTGGTGGAACAGATGCCGCAGGAGCATTTTCTCTATTTCGGCGACTCGAAAAACGCCCCCTACGGCAGCCGTACCACAGAGGACATCCGCGCCCTGACCCTGAAAAACGCGGAGGCCCTCTTTGCCCGTGGGGCCAAGGCGCTGGTGGTGGCCTGCAATACCGCCACCTCCGCCGCCATCGACGCTCTGCGGGAACGCTACCCGGAGCGCATCATTGTCGGCATTGAACCGGCGCTGAAGCTGGCGGTCTCCCGCCATCCACAGGGCCGCATCCTGGTCATGGCCACCGATGCCACCCTGCGGGAGCATAAATTTGCCGCCCTGATGGACCGGTTTGCCGCCCAGTGCGACATCTGCAAATGTCCCTGCCCCGAGCTTGTGTCCTTTGTGGAACGGGGAGAGCTGACAGGCCCGGCGCTGGTGGAGACGCTGCGCAGAGAGCTTGCGCCGTGTCTGCAGCCTGAGCCGGACGCAGTGGTCTTGGGCTGCACCCATTTCCCGTTCCTGCGGGAGGCCATCCGAGGTGTTGTGGGTGCAGGGCCGGAGCTTCTGGACGGCGCCGACGGCACGGCCAAAGAGGCGGAGCGCCGCCTGAAAGAGGCCGGACTGCTGCGGGAGCCGGGCCTTTCCGGCACGGTGGAGCTGACCAACAGCCTGCAGACAGCAGAGATATTAGCCCTCTCGGAACGCTTGCTGGAAGAATGAAATAAATTGAAAGCCCCGGAGCATCTGGCAGTTTGCCGTGTGCTCCGGGGCATATTATTGGTTAAAGAAAGCCGCCAGCCGGGCTGGTGGTTCCAAAAATCTTTCGCTATGCCGAGTCCCGCCGCAGCGGAAA
>CAMGRA010000176.1 GCA_946061345.1 uncultured Clostridia bacterium
TCCAGCTTGTAGAACGCATCTACCTCCTGCCACACGTCGTCTGACAGCCAAACGGAGTGCCTACTTTTCCCATTTTTATCCATCGAGCCACACCTCCTTCCGCGTATGCCTGCGCGTCCCGAAAGTCTTACAAACACGGGACTGATGGGCATTTTTACAAAGAATAGCGTCAAAGCATATTTGGAGTCCTATAATCAGCGCCATTTCCAAAACCCTGCAAACCCTCGTGGCAGTCCGCACTGCGGGCTGCCGTGACCGGCATCGGCGCTGAAAAGCGCCAATGCCTTTCTCCTGCCCCGATTTCGGCGCACCGAAAATCGGTTCGAAACCGCTCAAAAGCCCTGGGGGTGCTATCTTCACCCGCTTTCGCTCCGGCGAGGTCACACAGTGGCTCACAGGGGCGAAGGCGGGGCTTCTGCGGCCTGCCGGGCCAGCGTATCTTGTATGCGGCGACGCTCGGCGGCGGCTTCCGCTTTGGCCAGCTGCTGCCGGTTGAACTGCTCCACGGCCTGCTCCGGCGGGAGGATCGTGTAGAGCAGAGAGCCGTTTCGCTTGCGGCCGTCTTTCAGCGTGACGGTGGTGCGCTCCGTGCGGATAAGCCCCTTTTCCTCCAGCTGACGGACATATTTCGCAACGGTGTTGCGGCTCATGCCTACGGCCTCGCCGATGGTGCGGTAGCTGGGGTAGCACTGGTAGGTGGTGCGGTTTTCGCAGTACATGAGAAAGGAGTACACAGCGATTTCGCCGGGGGACAGGCCCAGCTGGCAAAGAACTTTCGGCAGGGGGTAGTAGTTTCGGGCGGGCGTCTGCCACGGCAGGGTGTGGGTCATCGGGCACCTCCCGTCTGCCGGTCCACCCAGCGGCAGAACTTTTCCTTGGGGACGACGATGCGATTGCCGATGCGCAGGGCCGGGAAGCCCTCTTCGTGCATGAGCTCGTAGGCGCTGGAGAGGGAGATCCCCAGGAGCTTGGCCGCCATTTCTGCGTTGAGGAACAGCGGAAGTTGGTCGTAGTCGGTGTAGTCGGATCGTTTCATAAAACACTCCTTATTTCAAATTCAGAGAAAAAGAACTTGCGTTTCGGAGGCCTCTCTGTTAGACTTGTGGCAGATGGCGTCTGCGTTTTCCGAAGCGCGGCGTGCCGCCGGACTGTTGCCGCAGTTCGGCGGCTTTCTTTTTGGATGGAATGGTGGATGGGCTGCCCTCCTTTCATAGATGGAATATACCCGATTGACAATATTACTCTTATCGGGTATTATGAGTATAACAGATAAAAACGCATTTGCAAGGCGTTTCAGAAATATCGGCACGCACGCAAAAAATCAATCGGGTATGGAGGGGCAACTATGTTTCGGATGAGCCATGACGCAGTGGATTTCTTTTCCGCCGACTTTACAGCGGCGGGCGTGATCGTGGCGGGGGAGGAGTACCCGCTGGGATATTTTGCGGCGGAGGCGCTGGAGGTGTCGGGGCAGCTCACCCTGGATATAGGCGCTGCGGCCAAGGAATTTGCTGCCGAGGCGCAGATGTTTTTCGCCGCCCGGGACCCGTCCAGCGCCGGGATCGCCAACGAGGCGTTTCGGCGGCTGTGGCATCTGCTGCGGAAGCTGCCGCTGTATGAGCTTCTTTTGCGGCGGGAGGATGCGCCGTCCTGCTTCACCAGCGACGAGGACTGCCGGGAGATGTGGGACGAGATGATGACCCGGGGGACGCAGGCCCACGACGACTATGCGCACTGGATAGCCCGGCTCAGCCGGATCGGCCAGGACTTGAGCGACTTCCGGCGCAACACCCAGTGGATGCTGTCGGCGTATTTTGAGGGCTTGCCCTCCTGCAAGCGGGAGAACTATATCGACGCCTATGGCCGCTTCAAGGATGGGATCGGGAAGGCAAAGCTGGCGGACATAGACGAGGAATCCGACCCGTTCTACGACCCGCCCGTGGCGTCATTCCGCTTTGATTTCCCGGCGCACATATCCTTTATCCCGTACCGGGACGAGAAAACCGGGAAGCCGAAGATGGCGGAGCGCTCCACTTTCGACGACTTGATTGCCTTTTTCTACTTGGACTTGACGAGGGGGATTGCCGCAGGGAATCTGCCCCGCAGGTGCAAGAATTGCGGACACTGGTTCGTGGCCGTGGGCGGGTATAACACCCAGTATTGCGACCGCCCCATCCTCGGCCAGCACGGCAAGACCTGCCGCAGCGTGGGCGCCCATGAGACGGCGAAACGGAAACTGCGGGAGGCCGCCGCCAAGGAGTATGCCCGCACCTATAACCGCCTAAAGGGCCGGAAGCAGCGGGGCACCATCTCCACCGATGAATGGAATCACATCGTCGCCGTGGCGGAGGAGCTGCGCGCAGCGTTTCAGGCAGGGGAGATGGCGGAGTCGGAATATTGCCGGAAGCTGAAGGCGCTGTGAGGCGGAAAAGAAGGTGAAAAAGACACTGCCCCCGGCCAAAGTACTGGCCTGGGGCAGCGCCTATTCTTTGCTTATAGCGTGGCAGAAATTGGGCGGTGTGGTGGCTTGAAGTTGCCTGAAATTATCTACCCCTTTTCTTCACATCCTCATCAATACGGCGTTTCCAGTCGGCGCT
>CAMGRA010000177.1 GCA_946061345.1 uncultured Clostridia bacterium
GGGACTTCATCGATATGCCCTTTAAAGGATTTTTAGGCCCTTCTTCGAGACCGGCACGCTTTGACTAGGATACAGCGCCACCGAAACCATCATAACATATCCTTTGGAAATATACAAGTGGTTTTCCCGGCAGAATTTCAAAAAAACGGAATTAATTAAACATCATTTTGAAATTCTTTCCTGTTTTTCATACATATTTAAGATATTTTTCACAAAATAAGCAACATTTTTCAAAATGTATATTCATTGATATGCAAAAAAGCAGAGGCGGCTCACACCGCCTCTGCTTCATATTTCTGCTGTGTTTTATACTTTCTCTTTCCAGCTTCTGGCACGGGTCGCGTTGAGGATGGCCAGCACCGCCACGCCCACGTCGGCGAAGATCGCCAGCCACATAGGCGCGTAGCCCAGGGCGCCCAGGACCAGGCAGACGCCCTTGACCGCCAGGGCAAAGGCGATGTTCTTCTTTGCAATGACGCAGGTTTTTTTCGCAATGCCCAGCAAGGCCGGCAGCTTGGAAATATCGTCGTTGAGCAGCACCGCGTCGGCAGCCTCCACCGCTGCGTCAGAGCCAACGCCGCCCATGGCGATGCCCACATCCGCCGCCGTCAGGACCGGCGCGTCATTGACACCATCGCCGACAAAGGCAACGGTCTGCTTTTCGCTCCGGGCCGCCAGCATCTGTTCCAGATGAGTCACCTTGTCCTGCGGCAGCAGCTCCGCGTGGTACTCCGTCACGCCGCAGAGCTTGGCATAGTGGGCCGCCGCCGTTTCGTTGTCCCCCGTCAGCATAACGGTCTTTTCCACACCGTTTTCGTGCAGGGCCTGGAGGGTCTCAGCGGCGTTGCTTCTCGCCGTGTCCGCCACGGTGACGGCGCCCAGATACTGCCCCTCGAGAGCCACATAGAGCACCGTTCCCACCCGCTGCTTTTTCGGCGGTGTGATGCCGAGGGAGGCCATCAGCTTTTCATTGCCCACCGCCGCGTGCTTTCCGTCGATGGTAGCGGTGATGCCGTGGCCGGGGATCTCCCGGACCGCCTCCGTTTCCCCGGAAGCCGCCGGATAGGCCGCGCGGACCGCCTTGGCAAGGGGATGGTTGGAATACTGCTCACAAAGTGCCGCAATGCGCAGCAGCTCTGTCTCGCTTCCTCTGGCGCAGTCGACAGACTGGACGGAAAAGCTGCCCTCAGTCAGAGTGCCCGTCTTGTCAAAGACCATGGCAGAGGTCTTGGCCAACTGCTCCAGCACCACGCCGCCCTTGATGACTACGCCCAGCTTAGCCGCCGCACCCATGCCAGAGAAGAAGCTCAGCGGCACGGAAATGACCAGCGCGCACGGGCAAGAGATGACCAGGAAGGTCAGCGCTCTCGTCAGCCATTCGGTAAAGGGCTGGCTGAAAAGCAGTGGAGGAACTGCCGCCAGCAGCACCGCCGCGCCGATGACCGACGGGGTGTAATAGCGGGCGAACTTGGTGATCAGCCGTTCCGCGTTGGCCTTTTTCTCGGCGGCAGTCTCCACCAGGGTCAGGATACGCGCCACGGTGGACTGCTCATAGGCGCTCTCGGCACGGATCTTCAGCACACCGCTCAGATTCACGCTGCCGGAGATCACCTGCATCCCCTCGCCCACGTCCGCCGGCATGGACTCGCCGGTGATCTTGGAGGTATCCAGAGAGCTTTCCCCCTCCACGATAACGCCGTCCACGGGGATCCGTTCCCCGGGCCGTACCAGCAGGATATCCCCCACGGCCACCTCCTCCGGCAGCGTGGTGACCTCCTCGCCGTCACGCAGGACCACGGCAAAGTCAGGGCGCAGATCCATCAGGCTGGAAACGGAGCGGCGGGACCGCTCCACCGCGATCTGCTCAAACAGCTCTCCCACCTGGAAAAACAGCATGACCGCCGCGGCCTCTTTCCAGTCCTGCATGGCAAGGGCGCAGACCGTTGCCAGAGCCATGAGGAATTTTTCGTCAAAGATCTGTCCCCGCAGGATGTTGCGCAGGGCGGACCACAGAATATCGTAGCCGCTCACCAGCCACGCGCCCATCATAAAGCCCGCCTGCCACCAGCCGTCCAGGAACAGTCCGGCGGCAAAGAGCGCCGCGCCCAGCACGATACGCAACAGCAGCCGTTTCTGCCTGCGCGTCATGCCAGCACCTCGCAGTCCGGCTCCACCTTGCGGATGCACTTTTTGATCTGCTTCAGCGCCTCTTCCTCGTCCACGCCCTCGGCGTAGGTGACAGTCATTTTCTGCGTCAGGAAGCTGACCACGGCGCTCTCGACCTGGGGCAGCTTGTTGATGGCGTTTTCCATTTTTGCCGCGCAGTTGGCGCAGTCCAGATCCCGCAAACGATATACCTTTTTCATATCTCTCACTCCTCAATATGTTCTTTTGCCATGCCGATGATGGTTTTTACATGGTCGTCGGCCAGCATATAATAAGCCATTCTGCCCTCCCGGCGGTAACGTACCAGCTTGGACTGCTTCAGCAGCCGAAGCTGATGGGACACGGCGGAAATGCTCATGCCCAGCTCCTCGCACAGGTCGCTGACATTCCGCTCCTTGTCGAACATGGCGTACAGAATACG
>CAMGRA010000178.1 GCA_946061345.1 uncultured Clostridia bacterium
AGGGGATGCGGATCTATACCTGCAAATCCTGCGGCGGCGAGATCGTCGGCGATGCGACCACCGGTGCCACCGCCTGTCCTTATTGCGGCAACCCGGTGGTCATGACCGGCGCTTTTGCCGGTGCCTTGCGTCCCGATCTGGTCATTCCTTTCAAGTTGGACAAGGAAGCAGCCAAGAAAGCTCTCGTCCGTCATCTGCAAGGCAAACGGCTCTTGCCCAAGGCTTTCAAGGACCAGAATCATATCGACGAGGTCAAGGGCATCTATGTCCCCTTCTGGCTGTTCAACGCCGAGGCGGACGCTGATCTGCGCTACCGTGCCACTCGTGTGCATACCTGGTCCGACAGTAACTATGACTATACAGAAACCCAGTATTTCTCCGTCGTTCGCTCCGGCTCTCTCGCCTTTGATAACGTCCCTGTTGACGGCTCAACAAAGATGGCCGACGATCTGATGGAGTCCATCGAGCCTTTCGATCTGCGCGATGCAGTCGATTTCCAGACGGCCTATCTGGCGGGTTACATGGCAGACAAATACGACGTGACCGCCGAGGAGAGCATCAACCGCGCCAATCAGCGCATCCGCGAGAGCACGGAGGATGCCTTCCGCAGCACCGTACAGGGCTATGCCACGGTCCTGCCGGAGCATTCCAACCTGCGGCTGAAAAACGGCAAGGCGAAATACGCGCTCTATCCTGTCTGGCTCCTGAACACCACCTGGCAGGGCAAGAAATACACCTTTGCCATGAACGGTCAGACCGGTAAATTCGTCGGCAACCTCCCCATGGACAAAGGGGCTTTCCGGAAATGGTTCTGGGGTTTGACCGCCGCTGTGACGGCTGCAGTCTACGGCCTCATGTGGCTCATACACCTGCTGTAAGGAGGGAGCGTCAATGAAAAAACGGATCCTGTCTATTCTTCTGGTCCTGCTTTTGTGCTTCACGCTGACTGTTCCCGCCTTCGCCGAGTCCGAAGTGATCCATGTGGTCGATGCCGCCGGGCTTCTCACCACCATCCAGGATACAGCGCTGGAGTCCAGGCTGACGGAGATCAGCAACCGCCAGGGTACTGAGGTATGCATCGTTACCGTTAGCTCTCTGGAGGGCACAATTATCGCAGACTATTCTCAGTACTACTATGATTACTACATGGACGGTATGCCTACCATTTTGCTGTTTATCGCCATGGACGAGCGCGAATGGGACATTTCCGCCTATGGAGGCGCGGAGGAAGCCTTTAACGCCGCCGGTCGTGAGTACATCGGCGGACAGATCCTGGACAGCCTCTCTGACGAGGATTTTAACGGTGCCTTTACGGATTTCGCCGTCCTCTGCGACGATTTCCTCACCAAGGCAGCCGCCGGTGAGCCTTACGACAGCAGCAGTCTTCCTAAAGAGCCGATGGCCTGGTACAGCATCTTTATCGCCCTGGGCATCGGCCTGGTCGTTGCTTTCATTGTCACGGGCTCTATGAAATCCGCATTAAAATCCGTCGCCATGCGTCAGGCCGCCGAATATGTCCGCCCGGGCAGCCTCCAGCTCTCCCGCAGTCAGGACATTTTCCTCTACCGCACGGTCAGTCGCCGTGAACGGCCAAAGGAAACCTCATCCTCCAGCTCCAGCTCCGGTGCCGGTCACAGCAGCGGCAACCATACCAGCGGAAAATTCTGATCTTATAACCCAGCGGCGTGCAGTCCAAAGAACTGCACGCCGCTGTTTCATATTATCATTTTTCACCGACGAACAGCAGATGGTTCGTCATGCCGAGAAATTCCGGCTTTTCGCAGATGTAGGCATGGTAGCGCAGATACTGGGTATAATCTGCGTCGCTCATGGCGTTGATCTTGTCCTCCAGAAGCTCACTGACGCCGTCTGCCGCGACCTCATGGAGGATGCGGACACCTCCGGCCCGGAGCATTTCACGGCAGCCGTCCACCGTATGGAATACAAAGGGGAAGTCCTCCAGCCGGAAGGTCTCCTTGTCATAATCGCCGGCGGTAAAGTAATCCGGGCGGTAGGAAAACTCCGTCAGGATCACCATGTCGTTGGAAATAAAGGCGAAGAACAGCTTGCCGCCGGGCTTGCAGACCCGCTTGGCCTCCGAGATGCACTTCTGCCGGTCTGCCTCCCGGTGCAGATGATACAGCGGGCCGAATACCAGCACCACATCAAAGGAATCATCCCCATAGCGGCTCAAGTCCATGGCATTGCCCTGGACCAGGTCGATCCTGTCCTCCGGGGACAGCTTCCGCCGAAAGGCTTTGATGTTGTTCTCCGCCAACTCCAGAGCGCACACTTCATAGCCCTTTCTGGCAAAGTAGAGGCTGTACTCCCCCGCTCCTGCACCAATATCCAATATTCTGTTGCCGGGCTTCAGATAATGCTCAATGTAGAGGACGGTGGTCAGGAACTCCACCCGGGCGGCTTTGGAACGGTTCAGCCGGGTATCCTCATTGAAGAATTCGTAGGTCATCTGAATTTGCTCTGTTTCGTCAGTCAGTTGATAGATGTCGTGTAAGTCCATAGGTGCGCCCTCTCTTTTGCGGCTCATGCGTTTTTTTGATTGTACCATCCACCC
>CAMGRA010000179.1 GCA_946061345.1 uncultured Clostridia bacterium
TGTATTACTTTCTCCCGGCGACGGTCCTGCTCTATCTGGCCGCGCCGCGCAAACTCAAAAATGCCGTGCTCCTGCTGGCAAGCCTGGTGTTTTACGCCTGGGGAGAGCAGCGCCTGGTTCTCCTCTTCGCCGCGACCATCCTCCTCGGCTGGCTGCTGGGCCTGCTGATCGAACGGTTCCGGGGAAAGGCCTGGAGCAGGGTCTTTCTGTGGCTCTCGGTGCTGACGGCGCTGGGTCTGCTGGGCTATTTCAAGTACGCCGACTTCTTTATTGAGAGCCTGAACAGCGCCTTTGGCCTGTCGATGCCCCTGCTCCGTGTGGCGCTGCCCATCGGCATCAGCTTCTACACCTTCCAGATCCTCAGCTACACCATCGACGTCTACCGGGGCGACGTGGCGGCTCAGAGAAATCTCATTGATTTTGCCGCCTACGTCTCCATGTTCCCCCAGCTCATCGCCGGGCCTATCGTCCGCTATTCCGACATTGCCGGACAGCTCACCGCCCGAACTCACCGCTTGGACAAGGTCGCCTCTGGTGTCCGCCGATTTGTGGTGGGCCTTGGAAAAAAGGTGCTCATCGCCAACGTACTGGGGCAGCTTTGCACCCAGTTCCGCCAGACCGCTCAGCCGTCGGTTCTGTTCTGCTGGCTCTACGCCGTGGCCTTTATGCTTCAGATCTACTTCGACTTTTCCGGCTACAGCGACATGGCCATCGGTCTGGGCAGGCTTTTCGGCTTTGATTTCCCGGAGAATTTCAACTATCCCTACATTTCCAAAAGCATCACGGAGTTCTGGCGGCGCTGGCATATTTCCCTCGGCTCCTGGTTCCGGGACTACGTGTATATCCCCCTGGGCGGAAACCGCCGTGGGATCGGGCGGCAGCTTTTCAACATCCTCGTGGTCTGGATGCTGACCGGTCTGTGGCACGGCGCGGCGTGGAATTTCGTGCTGTGGGGCGTCTTTTACGCCCTCCTGCTGACGGCGGAAAAACTGGGGCTGAAAAAAGCCCTCGACAACCACGGCGCTCTGGGTCATGTCTATGTGCTGCTTGCCGTTTTGCTGGGCTTTGTCCTGTTTAACGCGGACAGCCTGGGTCAGGCGGCGCAGGATATTGCCGGAATGTTCGCTTTCGGGAAGCTGCCGCTGTTCTCGGCGGAGGCCGTCTACTACCTGCGCTCCTACGGCGTGGTGCTGCTTCTGGCCGTCCTCGGCGCGACGCCCCTTCCCAAGCGGGCTATCGCCGCGCTGTCGGGAAACCGGAAGCTCGCACGGGGCTGGAATGTGCTGGAGCCGCTCCTGCTCACCGCCCTGCTGGTAGTGGTGACGGCCTATCTGGTGGACGGCTCCTTTAACCCGTTCCTCTATTTCCGCTTTTAGGAGGGGTGAGGCTTATGAAATGGAAAAATATTCTGACCATCGCTCTGGCGGCCTGCGTGATTTTCGGCTTTTCGGCTGCCGGTATCCTGAAAGCGCCGGAGGCCTACTCCATAGCAGAGCGCCGCTCTCTGGCCCAGAAGCCGGAACTTTCCTCCGAGCAGCTTCTTTCGGGCAAGTATATGACCCAGTTTGAGGATTTTTCCCTGGATCAGTTCCCCTTGCGCGACAATATGCGCACGTTGAAAGCCGCCGCGAGCCGGTACGTTTTCCGGCAAAAGGACAACCACGGTATCTATGAGCAGAGCGGCTATTGGTCCAAGCTAGAATACCCCATGAACAGCGGCAAAGTGGAGCGTTCGGGGGACAAACTGCGGGAGGTCTATGAGACGTATCTCGAGGGAACCGGCTGCAAGGTCTACCTCTCGGTGATCCCGGACAAGAATTACTTCCTGGCGCCACTGGGGGGGTATCCGGTGATGGATTATCCCTGTTTTGTGGAAAATCTGCGGGAAAAGCTGGATTTTGCCGAATATATCGACATTTTCGGAGAGCTTTCTCTGGAATCTTTTTACAAAACCGACCAGCACTGGCGGCAGGAGACCCTCTCCGGTGTGACCCGGACTCTGGCCGATGCCATGGGCGCGGAAATTTCCCTGGATTTTACGGTACAGGAGCTGCCGGTGCCGTTTTACGGCGCTTATTGCGGGCAGGCCGCCCTCAAGGTCCGGCCGGACACGCTGTATTATCTGACCAGTGACTTCCTGGACGGGTGCACCGTGACCAGCTACAACACCGGTCTGCCGACGGCCTCCTTCATGTACGACATGGAAAAGGCCTGCGGGAAAGACCCTTATGAGATGTTCCTGTCCGGCTCTGACGCCCTGCTCACCATCGAAAATCCCAACGCCGCCACGGACAAAGAGCTGGTGGTGTTCCGGGACTCCTTCGGCAGCAGTCTGGCACCCCTGCTGGCGTCGGGCTATGCAAAGATCACCCTGGTGGATCTGCGGTATCTGCAAAGCGGCCTCCTGGGCAATTTTATCGACTTTGAAAATCAGGACGTTCTGTTTCTCTACAGCACCCTGGTTCTGAACAACACGGTGTCGATGCAATAAAACACCGGCGGTGAGAGGGACTCTCACCGCCGGTCAGTCTGTCGAAAAACTATCTTTTGATGAGAAGCCTCCCTCTGATGAGG
>CAMGRA010000180.1 GCA_946061345.1 uncultured Clostridia bacterium
CGTCTTCGCCTTACGGCGAATCCACCTCCCTCGTCAGAGGGAGGCTTTCCGCTGCAGCGGGACTCGGCATAGCGAAAGCTTTTTGGAACCACCAGCCCGACTGGTGATTTTCTTTAACCAAAAAGGATCTCCCTTGCCGATTTGGCAAGAGAGATCTTTGCATTTCTTCGGCTTACCCACGACGGAAATAAACCTCGTTTCTCCCGGGACGGCCTATCGACGCAGCACAGCAGGCTGAGGCGTCAGGTTCCTTGTGCGTCAGCGCAGGCCTTGGTGGACTGGATCGTGCCGTGGGGATGATGAGGCGGGTCATAGATCGTATAGAGCTTGAGGGGGCAGGTGCCGGTGTTGACGATATTGTGCCATGTCCCGGCGGGGACAAAGACCGCACAACCGGCGGAAACGGGCTGCCTGCACGAGAGCCGGTTTTCGGCAGGACCCATCATGGTCATACCGCTGCCGCTTTCGATACGCAAAAACTGATCGGTGTCCGGATGCACTTCTGATCCAATCTCACCGCCGGACGGGATACACATCAGCGTAAGCTGCAGATGCGGGCCTGTCCACAGCGCCGTGCGGTAGTTGGTATTTTGCCGGGTCATATTCTCTATGTCGGTCACAAAGGGCGCAGGGCCTTGATCCATCGAGGGCATAGGAGGACGATTGCTGTTTCGATTCATAATGATGGCTCCTTTCCTGCCTCATCCTATGGAAATCTGGGCCTTTCTGTGCTGCAAAAATGCAAATGCAGGCATTCTGTCGTCGCTTTTGCGCAGCGCCGATAATTTCTACAGATTTCCTCTTGATTATTGAACAAACGTTTGATATAATGAAGACAAGAAGAAACAGGGAGGGAAGCGGCGTGAATCTGCAAATCGAAGTCATCTCGGTCTTTGCCACGGACGGCAGCATTACGCCGCTGCGGTTCCGTATGGAGGATGAGGCCAGCTGCCTCCAGACCGTCGCCATTTCGCAGGTCGTCTGCGTCAAGCCCATCCAGTACGCCGGGATCGACGCGATCCAATACCTTTGCAAGGCCCATTTGGAGGGGAAAGAAAAGCTCTTTGAGCTGCGCTATACGGTCAGGACCCACCGCTGGACGCTGTTTCGGGTGGTGTATTGATGGAAAAGACGATATTTCATGTGGATGTCAACTCTGCCTTTCTGTCCTGGTCCGCGGCCTACCGGGTGAGCGTCCTCGGCGAGACGACGGATCTGCGCGATATTCCGTCGGCGGTGGCGGGGGACAAGGACAACCGGCAGGGGATCATCCTGGCGAAAAGTCAACCGGCAAAAAAGTTCGGCGTCCAGACCGGCGAACCCATTTTCCGCGCCAAACAGAAATGCCCCGGACTGGTCATCGTGCCGCCGGATTACGGCCTCTATGTGGAGGCCTCGCGGCATTTTACCGCCCTTTTGCGTCAGGTCGCGCCAGTGGTGGAGCAGTATTCCATCGACGAAGCCTGGGCGGATATGACCGGCACGGAGGGACTTTACGGCTCCCCCGTGGCGGCGGCGGAGGCTCTGCGGCAGAGGATCTATGACGAGCTGGGCTTTACGGTGAACATCGGTATTTCCAGCAACAAGCTGCTGGCAAAAATGGCGGGGGACTTTGAAAAGCCCAATAAGGTGCATACGCTCTATCCCTGGGAGATGGAGAAAAAGCTGTGGCCACTGCCGGTGCGGGACCTGTTCATGGTCGGCCCCGCCACGGAGAAAAAGCTGCATCTTTTAGGCATCGACACCATCGGGCAGCTTGCCAAGGCGGACCCGGAGCTTCTGCGCCGGAAGCTCCACAAGCCCGGTGTGGCCCTCTGGCACAGCGCCAACGGACGCTATTCCGACACGCTGCTGCCGCAGCCGGAGGACAACAAGGGCTATGGCAACGCGACGACCCTGCCTGCCGATGTGACGGACGCACCGGCGGCTTACCGCGTTTTGCTCTCCCTGTGCGAAACGGTGGGGATGCGTATGCGCCGCGACAAAAAATCCGCCCGCTGTGTTGCAGTCAGCCTGCGGACCAAGGATTTTGTGACGTTTTCCCACCAGATGACCCTGGCAAACGCGACTGACAGCACGGAGGAGCTGTTCCGCTTTGCCTGCCGGGTCTTTGACGAGGCCTGGGACGGGGAGACGCCGCTGCGGCAGTTGGGCGTCCATGTGAGCCGCCTGGAGGAGCGGGGAATGCGGCAGTATGACCTGTTTGCCGTCGTCAGCGCTGAGCAGTACGAGCGCAAGGCGAAGCTCGACAACACCATCGACGACCTGAGAGAGCGCTTTGGTGAGGGAATTTTGCGGCGGGCGCGTTTTGTCGGGGCCGATATAGTCCTGGCCGGCGGCCTGTCCAAGGAGCGCCGCACGGGCATCACGAAGCCAGTGTAATTCTGCTCTGCTTGGGAGGGCCGGACGCCTCTGTCCGCCCGAAAGTATCCGTATTGCCATAGAGCAAGCGAAAATTCTTTTCGTCAGACCGTCGATAAAGCCCGAAACCGTCAAAATCAAAGAACATTTTTTGACATTCAAAATAAGGACAGTTCATTAACAGCATAGAGGTCTTTCAAACTTTTTTGTTA
>CAMGRA010000181.1 GCA_946061345.1 uncultured Clostridia bacterium
CCGCCGTCCGTCAGGCGGTACACCGCCTCGGTGTCGC
This sequence comes from uncultured Clostridia bacterium, assembly GCA_946061345.1. Classification (GTDB taxonomy): domain Bacteria; phylum Bacillota; class Clostridia; order Oscillospirales; family Oscillospiraceae; genus JAZOXB01. Next base: position 38 of record CAMGRA010000181.1, read on the forward strand.
CGTCCAGAAGCGCAAAGCTTGGCTCCCCGGCGCGGTAGAACACACAGGTGCCGCAGGAGGAGGAGATCTTTCTCGGGACCGGCGCCATTCTGGCCGTCAGACCCGCCGCCGTCATGGCCCGGTGGGTCTTCAGCGCCGCCAGGTGGGTGTGGAACGTGGCGAGATAGTCCGTCATAGCTTCTCCAGCCTGAGGGAGTATTCCTCGTCCTCCAGCTCTTTCACCGTCACGCGGTAACCGGCGTGGGCGGCGAAACGGCTGACGTTTTCCTTGGCGGTATCGTTATCCACCAGCACCTCCAGAGCGTCGGGATGCTCCTTTTCAATGGCCTGCTTGGTCTTGATGACAGGCAGCGGGCAGGAAAGACCTCTTGCGTCGATCATATCAGTTCTCCTTCTTCAGATGGGTGACGGAGATCACCAAGATGACCACCAGGCAGACGATGGTGGCGATGGGACCGTTGACGCCGGTGCCGTCGGCGGAGGAAGCGGTCTTCAGCGTATGTGCGGCAGCAGCGCCGGCGATCATGCCCAGAACGGTGATGGCGCTGTCACTGTTGCCCTCGCCGGCCAGAACCAGCTGACGCAGCGGGCAGCCGCCCAGCAGGGCACAGCCCCAGCCGACGACGGTCATGCCCAGCAGGTTCCACAGCCATTCGGTGTGGGCAACGGGCTGGCCTTCAAAGCCGAAGCGGATGTAGGTGGAGACGGGGACGCCCTCGATCAGAGCGCGCAGCAGGTTGCCGCCGAGGACCGCCGCCAGGATGCAGCCGAAACCGGCCAGCAGACCGAATTCCTTGAACATGACTGCGTCGCGGATGCCGCCGACCATGCACAGGCGGCTCTTCTGGAGCAGAGCGCCGACTACCAGGCCGACACCCAGGGCCAGCAGAATGGGCGCGTGCTTGGAGCCGGGGCCTTCCGTAGAGGCGGCGAAGAACGTCACGCCAATGAGGGACAGGACAAAGCCCAGCGTCAGCATGACCGGGAAGGCCAGACCCTCCACCTTGCCCTGCTTATAAGCACGTCCCAGGGAGAAGTTCTTCTTGAGGAAGAATACGCCGATCAGGATGCCCAGGGCAAAGCCCACCAGGCCAATGATGGCGTTGAGGTCGCCGCCGCCGATACGGATGACCATACGCAGCGGGCAGCCCAGGAACACCAGAGCGCCCACCATGACCGCAGCGCCCAGGGTGAAGCGGATGACGGGGGAGCTGCCGGCCTTGGGCTTGAATTCCTTGCCGATGAGGGCCATCAGCATGGCGCCGACCACGATGCCCACGATCTCCGGGCGGAAATACTGGACGATAGAAGCCTGATGCAGCTTCAAAGAGCCGGCGATATCACGCAGGAAGCAGGCGATACAAAAGCCCATGTTGGCAGGGTTGCCGAAGGCAGCCAGCACCACGGCAGCCGCGCCGATGAGCAGACCGCAGAGCATGACGAGCCAATGCTTTTTCAGGAAGCTTTCCTTCTTTTCCATTTGATTCTCTCCTTATTCTTGTTTTGACGACGGGAAAGCCGTCTATCTTTATAAAGTATAACGCTTCCCTTTTCCTCTGTCAAGTGTCGAAAACAAGAATTCGGCAATACGGAATTCGACGCAAAACGGGCTGTTTTCCCGGAAATGCCCTTGCGCCGCCGCGAATCAATGGTATAATAGTATCATATCTTTCTCTTTTCGGCAATGCCGGAGGGAAAATTCAGCGGTTTTCGTTCCCGACCCCGCACACAAGGGAGGCATTTTCATGCTCTATTTTGACAACGCGGCAACCTCATTCCCAAAGGCCCCCGGCGTCAGCGACGCAATGAAATACTACATCGACAAGATCGGCGTCAACATCAACCGGGGCGTCTACGCTCCGGCCCAGGAGGCGGGCCTGACAGCCCTGACCCTGCGGGAGCAGCTTGCCGCCTTTTTTCACCACCCGGACCCGGACCACGTGATCTTCACCTCCGGCTGCACCGCCGCGCTGAATCTGGCCCTCAAGGGCTTTCTGCGTCCCGGTGACCACGTGCTGGTCAGCTCTCTGGAGCACAACGCCGTCATGCGGCCCCTGGTGCAGCTCGGCGTGGAATTTGACCGGGTCCCCTGCGACCGGGAGGGCTTTCTGCGGCTGGACCTCATCGAGCCGCTGCTGCGCCCCAATACCCGGCTTTTCGTGCTGAATCACGCCTCCAATGTCAGCGGCAGCGTCCAGAATGCGGAGGCTGTCGGAAGATTATGTAAACTTCATCAGATCGCCCTGCTGCTGGACGGCGCTCAGAGCGCGGGCCATGTGCCGGTGGATTTTGAACGCTTCGACCTCAGCGCCTTGGCAGTGCCCGCCCACAAGGGTCTGCTGGGGCCTCAGGGCATCGGCGCTCTGCTGGTCGCGCCCGAGTTTGCCGCCCAAATGGAGCCGCTTCTGGCAGGCGGCACCGGGAGTATGTCCGATTCTGAGGAGATCCCCGCCTATATGCCCGACCGCTTCGAGCCGGGAACGGCCAATCTGCCGGGGATCTACGGCTGGTCTGCGG
>CAMGRA010000182.1 GCA_946061345.1 uncultured Clostridia bacterium
GATGACACTCCGGGTATGAACCGAATGCTCTACCAACTGAGCTATGCCGCCATTTTGTTCCGCTGCCGAAACAGCAAAGTAATTATATAGGAAGAAATCCAGCTTGTCAAGAGTTATTTTTCAAATCTCACATTTTTTCATCCCGCTATACGGCAAAACACAAAATCAAGGAAGGCACTTCTTATGGGAAGTACCTTCCTTTTTCTCCGCCGCAGAGCATCCAAAGCCGGATGCCCTGCGGACGGAAAACAGGGGATACAATCATTCGGGCGGTTTACGCCCACGGGTCCGCTTCCGCAGGAATGCGGATGCCGGAGAGAATACTGGAATACTCCCAAAGGTACCAGTTCTCCCCTTTCCTGCGGAGTTTTACGGGCCTGGGCGAATCCGCGCCGGCTGTCTTCAGGAACACACGGAGGTAGCCCTCCTCCACGTCCTGGGGGCGCGGGTCGGAAAGCACCTGCAGCGTCAGGGGCTGCGACGGCGTGTAATTGTTCTGGGGCGCGGCGCCGTCAAAATAGGCCAGCGGCAAATAGGTCTTGCCGCGCAGACGGTCCCGAAGGAACTGCACATCATAGTTGCTCAGTGGTCTCGGGCCACGGAGCAGATTGACCGACGCGATACCGGCGTCCTGATCCTTTGTGTAAAGCTGCAGCGCTAAAAGGAACATGGCGCAGGTGTTTTCCGGCTTTGTCAAATCCATCTGGGGCATTGCGGCAAATTCTGCCGTCGTCACGGGAATGGAAGCGATAGTTACGACCACAGGATCCCTCCTAATCAGATTATATCTGGTCTGCGCGCTTATCCGTAGTATGCAAAGTTGGTGCAGAAGCGTTGGAAAATCGCAGCCACCTGGCAGCGCTGCGCGTTGCCCTGGGGCAACAGATACAGGCCGTCCTTTTCACTGCTGCCGCCGATCAGGCCGACGCCTACCGCCCAGCTCATGGAATCCGCCGCCCAGTCAGAAACCTTCGACTGATCGGCAAAGCCGGCAAGCATGGTGCCGTCCCCTTCATTATAGACGCCCTCTGTTTTGGCAAAGCGGCAGAGAATCGCGGAAAGCTGCTCGCGGGTGATGTTCGTCTCCGGCTCGAATTTGCCGTTGCCCACGCCGTCGACGATACCGTTCTCCGCCGCCCAGATGACAGCGTCGGTGTACCACTGGCCCGACTTGACATCGGTGAAGGGGTTCTTGCCGCTGTGGCCGGGCTCACCCTTCATGCGGTAGAGGATGGTGACGATCATGCCGCGGGTGCAGGTGCCATAGGGGTCAAACTTATTGTTGCCGACGCCGTTCATCAGCCGGTAGTAGTAGGCGTACTCCACGTCGCCGTAGAACCAGTCGGAGGTCTTGACGTCGTCAAAGTACATGGACGGCATCACCGGCAGCAGCTTGGAGAAGGTATAGGAGATCTTCAGCTCCTGCTCGCTCTGATAGATGATCTGAGCCTTCCACTCGTTGATGTAGGGGGTGACGTCTTTGGGGAAGACATAATCATCCTTGGCCTCCAGGGTGACCAGAACGCTGTAGGACTGATCCGCCTTGAACTCGGTGTCGTAGGGCTCCCACTGGACGCTTGCCACCGTGTAGCCCTCATAATCTTCGGGAATGTCGGAGGCGTTGGTGATGGGTGCGCCGACTGTCGGCTCGTCCACAAAGACGGCCACTGCATCAATATTCTTGGGCACACTGCGCTGGACCTTGACCGCGTCGATGCCGATGGCGAGCTGATTGGTACTCTCGTGGTGCTGGAAGATGATCTGGATGGTCTCACCCGCAAACTCAATCAGGCTGATGTTGCGGCGGGCAGCGCTGCTGTAGTCCTCGCCCTTTTCGAGGGTCTCGTCATAAACCTTTTCAATGCCCTTGCCTGCGACACGGATAAGGACAGAGTAATGCTCCGCATAGGCCACAGTGCCCTGAGCAAAGACATCATAGGACAGCCAGGTATTTCCCAGCGCGGGGATCTCGATCACCGGCGACCAGGCCCAGTTGTCGGGCGTCAGCGCCTTCTTATTGACTTGGTCATAAGAGTAGCTGAGCAGCGCGCAGTTACCTTCCGTGTGGGGGACGCTGCTGCCCGGCGCGCTGCCGGACACCTTCCGCTCCCAGGTGCGTCCGTCGAGGTCTTCGTCCGAAAACGACCAGCGACTTGTTTCTTCCTCCGTTTCAAAGCCACATTCATACAGCGTTTCAACCTCAACAGCAGCGGCGCTCAGGCCGAGAGCCGGCAGCAGGGAGAACAGCATACAGAATGCCAGCAGTGCGGAGATCAGTTTTTTCATCTTCATGTTGGTTCCTCCATATCATTTATTATTATGTGTTTGTTCTTATTTCACTTTCCGGCGGGGCGGACAGCATCGTCTGACCCTGCGGATAAGTTCGAAAGAAGTTCGCAGGTCACAAGAACACGGCGCGGCGTTTTCTCCCCAGGTCTAATACTGATTCTTGATGAAAAAGTTTCATCAAGAATCCCGTGTGCTGCGCACACTCACATCGTGCTTAAGGCACGCTGTGCCGTCTCATGCAGAATCTGACGCGCCT
>CAMGRA010000183.1 GCA_946061345.1 uncultured Clostridia bacterium
CATGAACCCGGACACCGGCGAGGTCTTTGCCAAGGGCCTGTGCGAGCGTATCGCCATTGACGGCAGACTGACCCACAAGGTTCCCGACAAGAATATCAAGGTCGAGCGGGAGATCCCCATGCCCACCCATTCCGAGGCCATCACCGCCGTTCTGGACATCCTCACCGACGCGGAATACGGCGTTGTCAAGTCTCTGGATGAGATCGATGCCGTCGGCCACCGCGTTCTCCACGGCGGCGACCGTTTCGTCGAATCCTGCATCATCGACGAGGCCTGCAAGCAGGCCATCCGTGACTGCATCCCCCTGGGCCCCCTCCACAATCCGGCCAACCTCAAGGGCATCGAAGCCTGTGAGGCCGTCATGCCCGGCAAGCCCCAGGTCGCCGTTTTCGACACTGCTTTCCACATGACCATGCCCCCCAAGGCCTACCGTTACGCCATCCCCACCAAATACTATGAGGAAGACCATCTGCGCCGCTACGGCTTCCACGGCACCAGTCACCGCTATGTTTCCAAGCGCGCCATTGAGCTGATGGGCAAGCCCGCCAGTGAGCTGAAGATCATCGTCTGCCACCTGGGCAACGGCTCTTCCCTGTCCGCCGTGGCTGACGGCAAGTGCCAGGACACCTCCATGGGCCTGTCGCCGCTGGCCGGTGTTCCCATGGGCACCCGCGCCGGTGACATCGACACCTGTGTTGCCCAGTTCATTATGAACAAGTATCAGATGAGCGCCGACGAGTGCCTGAATATGCTCAACAAGAAGTCCGGCGTTCTGGCTCTGTCCAACGGCGTTTCCTCCGACTTCCGCGACCTGGAAGCAGGCGCAAGCAAGGGTGACGAGGCCTGCCAGCTTGCTCTGGACAAGTTCTGCTACGAAGTACGCAAGTATATCGGCGCCTACGCCGCAGCTCTCGGCGGACTGGACTGCCTGGTCTTTACTGCCGGTGTCGGCGAGAACGGCTCCACCAACCGCGCCGCCATCTGCGAAGGTCTGGAATTCCTCGGCGTGAAGCTGGATCCCGAGCGCAACAAGGTCCGCGGCGAGGAGGCCCTCATCTCCACCGACGATTCCAAGGTCAAGGTCTGGGTCATCCCCACCAACGAGGAACTGATGATCGCCCAGGACACCGCCGAGCTGTGCAGCGCCGCGAAGTAATTGAATCCTACCGGAGAGCCGCCGTAAAGGGTGGCTCTCCTGCTATTGTTTTCTGAAAGGAGCTGCAAGTATGAAGAAAGCCCTGCGCGTGGTTTGCCTGTGCCTTTGCCTCTGTCTGATGCTGTCGGCTGCCGTATCCGCAAATTCGCCTCCAAATGCAGAATTTGAGGGCGGCGGCATGGGCGTCGGTCCCTTTCTCCTCTACCTGCTTTTCGTCGTTCTCTCGGTTCTCTTGACCGTCCTTGTCGAATGGACCGTCAGTCTGCTCTTCCGGCTGAAGGCGGCGCGCATCATCATATGGACCAATATCGTATCGCAGCTCATTATGCACTTTTTATACCTGATTGTGACTCTTCTGACCCTCGGCTTTGTCTCTTCCACTTACCTGATCGTGGTCCTGGAGCTGCTCGTGTTAGTCGGCGAATGGGGCTTTTACACGCACAAGCTGAGCGGTGTTTCCAGGCTCAGGGTGTTTTTCTATACCCTGACTGCCAATCTGCTGTCCCTGTTTTTGGGCGGTCTGGGCACTTTCCTGTTACTGTGACACAGGGGGAAAAGCACCAGTATGAATTTGAATCCTTGGAGGTTATTTGATTATGACAGTTTCCGAACGTTTCCTCAAATATGTTTCTTTTGACACCCGGTCCGACGAAAGCTCCGAGACCTGCCCCTCCAACGCCAAGCAGAAGCTCCTGGGTGCTGCACTGGTGGAGGAAATGAAAGCCATGGGCATTGCCGACGCCTATATGGATGCCGACGGCTATGTCTACGGCACCGTTCCGGGCACGCCCGGCGCTCCCGTCATCGGCCTGATCGCCCACATGGACACCTCCCCCGACTGCTCCGGTGCCAACGTCCGTCCGCGCATCGTCGAGTATTCGGGCGGCGACATCCGTCTCAACGACACTGACGTCCTCTCCCCTGCCGATTTTCCCCGTCTGTCCAACAATGTCGGCAAGCACCTGATCGTCACCGACGGCACGACCCTTCTGGGTGCCGACGACAAGGCCGGTATCGCGGAGATCCTGACCGCCGTCGAGGAACTGATGGCCTCGGAGGTCCCCCACGCCGCTATCCGCATCGGCTTCACGCCGGATGAGGAGATCGGCCGGGGCGCGGACCGTTTCAACCTCAAGGATTTCGGCGCCGATTACGCCTACACCGTCGACGGCGGCACCCTGGGCGAGCTGGAATACGAAAACTTCAACGCCGCCTCCGCTGTGGTCACCTTCCATGGCCGGAACGTCCACCCGGGCTACGCCAAAAACTGCATGGTCAACTCCCAGCTTATCGCCATGGAATTCAACGCCCTGCTGCCGGTCCACGAGCGGCCCGACTGCACGGAGGGCTACGA